>JAJTFQ010000018.1 GCA_021299955.1 Chitinophagaceae bacterium | reverse complement strand
GAATTGTTCCAGGTCAGCGTCATATATCGGACGCCGCGTTGAAAGAGGGTATCGAGTTTGGCCAGGTCGTCCTCGATCATATGTCCGCCTTCCACACCGAGCATGGTACCTAATTTGCCCTTTTTCACGGCCCCGGTGAGATCGTCGCTATTTTTCACCCATGTCATCCTGCCGGGGTTGCGTTCCACCCAGGCCTGTACGGAGTCGATCTCGCGATGCGCCCATGCGTAGGGGTTGACCTGTTCTCCGCCGCAGAAGATCGAGAAGATCTGGACATCCACACCTCCTTCCTTCATGCGGCCGAGATCGGAGTGGGTCTTGCCCCGAAGATCCGAATCGAAAAGCTGTCCATTGCTGACCCCGTTACTGGGGAAGTCGTTGTGCGCATCGATCAGAATGGATCGGGCATGGACATCCTTTTTGGATTGTGCGGAAAGGGTTCCGAACACAGGCATAAGGCCGAGGATGAACATCAACGGGAACAGGAATGAGCGCATGGTCGGGCTTTTGTTAAAGGTAGCGAATGCGGGGTCAATCCGGGCTCATTTGAACTGCCAGAAATCGGGACCTGGCAGGATGCCCTGCCGATAGAGCCTGGAGGCATCCAGGATGTATTGGTAGAACTGGTATTCGGGGGTCGCTGCCGTGAATTCGTAGGATGGGCGATAAACGATCATGAACCGATCCAGGTCCATTCCCTCCAGTCCGGTGAGGTTTTTCACCAGGTTCTTGTTGAAGCGGTAGTTGACGAATTTTTCTGCCTCTTCTGCCAGCAGGCGGTTCTGCAGGCTCCTCATGCTGCGTTGCATGCGGAAGCGAAAGAGATTGATGATGCTGTTGGGATCCAGGCCGGCTCCTCCCATGATGTCACCCCCGGTAGTTATGGACAAGCCTCTTTCAAATCCGAATGCCTTCCTGTATTTTTCCCGGTTTTCGATGCTGTCCTGACGGTGTGTCTTCTGTATGACCACGACCTCCTTCAGTGTCTTGTATCTGTCGGTTACGGTGATTTGCAGGGAAACGTCGAATCCTTGAACGTATTTAATGTCCCGAACCGGAAAGAGGGTCGTGGAGCGGTTTCGGTAGAAGAAAGCGACCGAATCGCGGGAGCTGACGACGATCCGATACTGTCCGACAGAGTCTGTGTAGGTGACATTTCCTCCGGTGCTCGTGACGCGTACCATCGGGATGGCGACCATGCGGGTGGAGTCATAGACGGTGCCTCGCAACAGGATCTCTGTCTGACCGAGAACGGAGATCGGCAGTAACAGGGCAAGGATCATTCCGACCTGCCAGGTAAACCCATATCTGGAGACGACATACTTCATGACGATAAGGATTCAGCGGGTCGTTCAACCGGCGGACCGCCTGGTTCTGTGAAGAATTTTTCGATGACGACCGGGAAGTGACGGTGTTCCAGTTCATGGATGCGTGCTGCCAGGGATTCGGCAGTTTCACCGGGCCGAACGGTAATTTCTGCCTGAAAGATGGTGTCACCATGGTCATAGCGTTCGTCCACCAGGTGAATGGTGATCCCGCTCCGGGTATCGCCCGAGGCGATGACGGAAGCATGTACATGCATGCCGTACATGCCCTTGCCACCATGGGCGGGAAGCAGGGCAGGGTGTATGTTCAGGATGCGTCCGCGGTAGGCATCGACCAGGTTGTCGGGGACTTTCCATAGAAATCCGGCCAGGATGATCGCATCGATGCCGGCTGCGGCCAGTTCCGGAATGTATGCATCCCCTTTCATGAAGCGCTCCCTTTCGATCATGAGCACCTGCAGACCTGCCATGAGTGCAATGTTTATTACACCGGCGCCGGGTTTGTTGCAAACGACCAGGGAGACCCGCATGTCCGGGTGATTGCGGAACTTTTCGATGATCTTTTGAGCGTTGCTTCCTGCTCCTGATGCAAATACAGCCAGTTTCTTCATGCCATTGCGCTAAGGGGGTCCTGTGGAGAAAGGCGACCGGTTTCGAAATCCGTTCAGGGCATGGCACCTGCGGTATCCGTCACCTTGGGCTTGGGTTCACGTCGGATGATACCCATCCAGGCCAGGATCTTCTTCTCATAGTTCCAGAAAAACCGAAATTGGCCGAAAAAGAGCGACACGGCGAGTATAATGAACTGATAACCGAATATCAGCACGGCCGTTCTAAGCAGTATGGGCCAGAGCCACCAGGTATCTTCACCGAACCCGACCCATGCGGTGATCTTTCGTGAAATGAATGCGGTGAGCGTACCGGTAACGGCAAATGTGCAGAGAATGAGGCTAAGCTGCGTGTTGCTCTGCACCTTCCATTTTTGCTTCAGTTTTCCGAACATGCTGCAATTTGTATAAAATAGTCGAGAAAGGAAGTTTGATGTCTGAAACAAGGACATGTCCGTAAGGTTTGAACCCCTATTGTTTATTGCGTCACAAATCTGTCAAAAAGCATGGAGTGGTGCGGATTTGACGCCGAAAAAATTGTATGGAATGTGCATATAATGTTAAAATCCCGTCTTATTTTTGCCGCGCCGAGCGTACTGCTCCTTCATTTCAACAACAGCTGAGGTTATGATGCAACATCGATCCGTTGTGAGGAATATTTTGTCTCTCTTGATTTTCGGTTCACTGCTGATGAGTCCACTTGCCAACAAGGCGCAGGATGGCAAGCAGCTTTTCAACCAAAAGTGTGCATCCTGTCATGCGATCGACAAGAAACTTGTCGGGCCTGCCCTGAAGGGTGTGGAGGACAGGTGGCCTGAAAAGGCCCAGCTGTATGCGTGGATACGCAACAGTGCTGCGGTCGTGAAATCCGGGTATCCCCGGGCCGTAGAGGTGTACAACGAATACAACAAGGTGCAGATGACCGCCTTCCCCGAGTTAAAGGATGGGGATATCGATGCGATCCTCGCCTACATCAACGCAGGTCCGGTCAAAAAGGACACTGACGCCACGGGAGGCGCCCAGCCCGCCGGTACGACGGAGGGTTCAGACAGCACCATGCTCTTTGGTCTGCTG
Source organism: Chitinophagaceae bacterium (assembly GCA_021299955.1). Classification (GTDB taxonomy): domain Bacteria; phylum Bacteroidota; class Bacteroidia; order Chitinophagales; family Chitinophagaceae; genus Pollutibacter. Next base: position 49,305 of record JAJTFQ010000018.1, on the reverse strand, counting down.
ACGTTGATCCTGGGCGTGATCGCCCTGATCCTGCTGCAGGTGAACAGCAATCTCCGCAAGATGTCGGATGAGCGCGAAGGTCAGTCTACTGCCGAGCCCGTCCCCTTCTGGAGGAACAAGGCATACATTGCCCTGTCTGCCATTATCCTCTTCATGGCCGGCGGATACATCACCTTCCAGAATGCCCAGGGACTGGGTCGCTCCAAAGACTACCAGCCCGAGCAGCCGATCTACTATTCACATACGGTGCATGCAGGGATCAATCAGATCAACTGTCTGTACTGCCATGGTGGTGCACAGGACAGCAAGCATGCGAACATCCCTTCCGTCAACGTTTGTATGAACTGCCACATGGGCATTGCTGAATATGCGAAGGGTCCGAAACTCTACCGCGAAGACGGCAAAGAAGTGGACGGTACGGCGGAGATCCAGAAGCTATATCAGTATGCCGGCTGGGATCCTGAGTCCAAGCAATACACCGGCAAGGGCAAGCCCATTGAGTGGATCCGCATCCACAACCTGCCTGACCATGTCTATTTCAACCACTCCCAACACGTCAGCGCCGGCAAGGTCCAGTGCCAGACTTGTCATGGCGAGATCCAGAAGATGGGTGAGGTCTATCAGCACTCAGACCTTAGCATGGGCTGGTGCGTCAACTGCCACCGCGAAACCAAGGTGCAGTTTGCTGACAATAAGTACTACAGCATTTACGAGAAATTCCATGAAGACCTGAAGAATAAGAAGATCGACAGTGTCACCGTGGAGAAGATCGGCGGCACTGAGTGCCAGAAATGTCACTATTGATCTGAACATTCCAACCGGTATCGGCCGGACCGAACCCCAATCGCGCAAGAACCTTACAACATATTTATGGAGCAAAAAAAGTACTGGCAGCATTTCGGTGAACTGAAGAACAGTGAAGCCTACCAGGAAAGTCTGAAAGATGAATTCTCCGAGGATCTGACCATAGCGTCCGGGAACGGCCTGATGGAGGCCACGACCCCGCGCCGTGACTTCCTCAAGTATCTCGGTTTCAGCACCGCCGCTGCCATGGCCGCCGCCAGCTGCGAAATGCCCGTAAAGAAGAGCATTCCTTATTTGAACAAGCCGGATAATATTATCCCGGGTGTTCCCAACTACTATGCCACCACCTTTGTGCAGGATGGCAACGTCGTTCCGGTCGTGGCCAAGGTGCGTGACGGACGCCCGATCAAGATCGAGGGCAACGACCTTTCCTCACTGACCGGTGGCGGTACATCTGCTCAGGTGCAGGCTTCCGTCCTCGACCTGTATGATACGGCCAGGCTTCGTTTTCCGCTGGCCGACGGCAAGGAAGCGTCCAGCTTCGAAGCCTTCGACAAGATGGTTTCCGGAGCCATCGCCGCAACCGCCGGCAAGCCGGTGGTGCTGCTGACTTCCACACAGACCTCTCCAACCACCCAGCTGGTGATCGATGGGTTCCTCGCCAAATTTCCCGGAAGCCGTCACGTTCAATATGATGCGCTGTCCGCCAGTGGTCTGTTGTTGGCGAATCAGGCCTCTTATGGCAAATACGCTATTCCTTCCTACCTTTTCGACAAAGCAGACGTGATCGTAAGCCTCGGCGCCGACTTCCTCGGCACCTGGCTGAATCCGGTAGAATATTCCCGCCAGTACGCTGCCGGCCGCAAGGTGGCCGCCGGCCAGCTCAAGATGAGCAAACATATCCAGTTCGAAAGTATCCTGAGCCTCACGGGCGCCAATGCTGACGAGCGTTTTATCCACCGCCCCACCGAAACCGGCGCAGTTGCCATCGCCCTCCTGGCAGGTCTGGGTGGAGCCATCCAGGCTCCCGCCCTGAAGGATGAGCGTCTGAAGAAAGGCATCGCTGCTACCGTGGCCGCTCTGAAGGCCGCCAATGGCAAGGCCCTGGTGGTCTCTGGTAGCAACAATCCCGATGTTCAGGTGATCGTGAATGCCATCAACGAGCTGGTAGGCGCCAACGGCACTACCGTTGACTGGTCTTCGACCCTGCAGACAAGGAAAGGAAGTGATAAGGCTATGGCCGACCTCGTTCAGGACATGAACGATGGCAAGATCGGCACACTCCTGATTCATGGCGTCAACCCGGCCTACGATTATTTCGACGCCAAGAAATTTGAATCCGGGCTGAAGAAAGTGCCGGTCACGGTTTCTTTCAATGACCGTGAAGATGAGACTACAGTTCTCTGCAAGTATGCCATTCCCGACCATCATTTCCTTGAGAGCTGGGGAGATGCGGAAGTTAAGTCTGGTTATATCAGTTTCATCCAGCCTACCATCGCTCCGCTTTTCAAAACCCGTGCTTTTCAGACATCCCTGTTGAAGTGGAGTGGAAATGACACCGAATACGGAGAATACGTTAAAGCATACTGGATCAAGACCCTGGGAAGTCAGGATGCATGGGATAAGGCCCTGCAGGACGGTGTCATCGAGAAACCCCAGGCAACTTCAGCATCAGCTTACAATGGTGCTGCTGTAGCGGACGCAGCCTCTAAACTGGCTTCCACCAAGATAGGAGACAAAACTGAGCTCGTCATCTATTCCAAAGTGTCCATGGGCAGTGGCAAGAGTGCCAACAACCCCTGGTTGCAGGAAATGCCTGATCCGATCACGAAGGCCACCTGGGATAACTACGCGATCATTTCCTTTGCCATGGCCAAGGAACTCGGCATTTCAGTGGATGACAACTACGAAGTGGAGACTTTCAAGCCGGTCATCAAGGTGAAGACCGCCGGCCGCGAGCTGTCCCTTCCGATCCTGGTGGTCCCCGGCATGCACCCCGGCGTCATTGCGATCGCTGTAGGATATGGCCGGAGTGAAAAAACTGGTCGCGCTGCTGCCAACATCGGACAGAATGTTTTCCCGCTGGTGGGTTTCAATGGTACCACATTCGACTATCACCGCACAGATGTTACGGTCGAGAAGACTTCTGAGACCTACGACATCGCTTATACCCAGACCCACAACCAGTACGAAGGTCGAAAAGAGGTTGTTCGTGAATATTCTCTGACCGAATTCTCCAAGAAGCCGGGTGTGCTTTCAGACGAGCGTCATAAGCTCGCCGAAGACTATGCCAAGAACACGGGCGACTATAGGGTGGAAGGAACCCTTTACCCCGACTTCCCCTATCCGGGACCGAAGTGGGGCATGAGCATAGATCTCAACAGCTGCACGGGTTGCGGCGCCTGCACCATCGCCTGTACGGCTGAAAACAACGTACCGGTGGTTGGTAAGAGCGAAGTGATGCGTGCCCATGAAATGCACTGGCTGCGTATCGACCGTTATTTCGCAACTTATCGCGACGACTCCGGTGGTGATGACCTCGACAACCTGAACGTTGTCTTCATGCCGATGCTCTGTCAGCATTGCGACAACGCTCCCTGCGAGAATGTATGTCCGGTGAATGCCACCAACCATAGCAGCGAGGGCCTCAACCAAATGACCTACAATCGTTGCATCGGTACACGTTATTGCGCGAACAACTGTCCTTATAAGGTACGTCGCTTCAACCGCGGTGTGATCGAGAAGTGCTCATTCTGCGTGCAACGTCTGCAGGAAGGCAAACTCAAAGCCAAGAAGGAGAATCGTCCGCTGGAAACGGGAGCAGATGGCAAATGGGATATCAAGACGGCCTGTCAGCAAGCTTGTCCGACCAATGCCATTGTATTCGGCAATGTCAATGACAAGAAGAGCCCGATCTCTAAGATCCGCAATGAGGAGCAAAAAGATCGTCTCTTCTACTCCCTGGAGCAGATCCACGTGCTGCCCAATGTGAGCTACCTGGCCAAGATCCGGAATACAGACCGCCATGTGGGTGTTGCCGACCATGCGCACCATGAAGCAGCCGCTGCTGCAGCCCCCGGGGAACATGCCACGCCTGCACACTGACAAACAGGTGAAGGGAAAGACGAAACAATTAGCGAAGAACGTCCTGTAAATAACTGACAAATGAGCTTGATCAAGTACGAATCCCAGGTCAGGGAACCATTGGTGGATGGGCACAAGACCTACCATGATGTGACGGAGGATATCTGCCACACAATCGAGGCGAAGCCCACCAGACTCTGGTACATCGGGTTCTATATCTCCGTGGCGCTGCTGATGTTCGGTGTCTTCTCGGTCTATCGTGAAGTAACTTACGGTATCGGCCAGTGGAACCTGGGCAGGACCATCGGATGGGGCTGGGATATCACCAACTTCGTATGGTGGGTCGGTATCGGTCACGCCGGTACCCTCATTTCCGCGATCCTGCTGCTGTTCCGTCAGCGCTGGAGGACGGGTGTGAACCGTGCAGCGGAGGCCATGACCATCTTCGCTGTAATATGTGCCGGTCAGTTCCCGATCTTCCACATGGGCCGCGTCTGGATGGCATTCTTTACCCTGCCTTATCCGAACACACGCGGTCCCCTCTGGCCGAACTTCAACTCGCCGTTGATGTGGGACGTATTCGCGATCTCTACCTACTTTACCGTTTCTCTGTTGTTCTGGTATGCGGGTCTGTTACCCGATATGGCGACCATCCGTGACCGCGCCAAGACGAAGTTCAGGAAAATGATGTACGGCGTGGCAGCTTTCGGCTGGACGGGCAGTACCAAGCACTGGCAGCGTCATGAGAGCCTTTCGCTGGTGCTTGCGGGTCTTTCCACACCTCTGGTACTCTCTGTGCACACGATCGTATCCTTTGACTTTGCTACGTCGATCATCCCTGGCTGGCATACTACGATCTTCCCGCCTTATTTCGTGGCCGGCGCCATCTTCTCCGGTTTCGCCATGGTGCAGACCCTGATGCTGGTCATGCGTAAGGTCATGGGCCTTGAGCAATATATCACACTCAGTCACATCGAAGTGATGAACAAAGTGATCGTATTGACCGGATCGATCGTAGGTTGCGCTTACCTTACCGAACTCTTCATGGCCTGGTATAGCATGGTGCCCTACGAACAAGACCACTTCTTTAAATACAGGATCGCCGGTCCTTACGGATGGAGCTATTGGCTGATGATGACTTGTAACGTAATTTCTCCTCAGCTCTTCTGGTTCAAAAAGCTTCGCCGAAACATCACCTTTACGTTCGTTATGAGCATCGTGGTGAATATCGGTATGTGGTTCGAGCGATTTGTGATCATTGTAACCTCGATCTACCGTGACTATCTGCCTTCTTCGTGGTCGCTCTACTATCGCCCGAGCATCTGGGAGATCGGATTCTACCTGGGTACTTTCGGATTGTTCTTCACTTGTTTCTTCCTTTTCGCTAAATACTTCCCGGTCATAGCGATCGCTGAGATCAAGCATGTACTCAAGACCTCCGGTGAAAGTTACAAAGGTGAGATGACGGGAATCGAGCGGATGACGGACGAGCAATTATATGCGGACGCTCATCATCACGATGACCATCATCACGCTGCGGACGTCAAGGTGGCACACAACTAAGCATTAAAACGAAAAATAGTAGGAATGGCACTCAAGAAATTTGTGGTCGGCTGCTTTGATGAAGAAAAGGTACTTTTCCCGGCCGTTGACAAAGTGCGTCATGCCGGATATAAGATCCACGACATATACACTCCCTTTCCTGTTCATGGTCTGGACAAGGCCATGGGACTGCGTGACACGAGTCTTCACACGGCCGGCTTTATTTATGGTCTGACCGGTACCACTACTGCGGTGACCTTCATGAGCTGGGTATTCACCAAGGATTGGCCGATGAACATCGGTGGTAAGCCTCATTTCGCACTGCCGGCGTGGATTCCCATCACCTTCGAGCTGACCGTACTCATGGCAGCCGTGGGCATGGTACTGACTTTCTGTTACATCTGCCAGCTGGCTCCTTTCATCAAGAAGCATCACTTCCATGCCCGCGCCACGGATGACCTGTTCGTCATGGTCATTGAGTGTACCGACAAGACGGACGAATCGGCGCTCAGTGCATACCTCGAAAGCGTGGGTGCCAAGGAGATCAACACGCAAGTGGCGGAAGATGGTTGGTGGATCGGACGTTACGATCGGGAACAGAAGCTCTACAATGAACCCACCATCGCCTAATCAGAACAGAACCAATGACGATGAAAAATATATCCATCATATCAACCCTGCTGCTCGCCGTGATCGTCGTATCCGTGGGCTGCAGCGACGTAAAGCGCAAACCCGGGAAAGCGTATATGCCGGACATGGCTTACAGCCGCGCGTATGAGACCTATTCCACCAATCCTGTATTCGTGGATGGCCAGACAAACCGTCAGCCGGTCACCGGTACGGTGAAGCGTGGTGAGACATTCGTTTATCATCTGGCAATGGACAAGACCGGTGATACAACCAATTATTATGCTTCCCGCGCCACCCGCAATCCATTGTCAGCGCTGGATGAAACTCAGATGAAAGAAGCAGAGCGTCTCTACCTGATCAACTGCGGCATCTGCCATGGACCGAAGCTCGATGGCAATGGCCCGCTGTGGAAGGATGGTGATGGTCCCTATCCTTCGAAGCCTGCCACGCTGGTGGGTGACTCAAAGTATGAGCAAATGCCCGAAGGACAGATGTTCTACTCCATCACTTACGGAAAGAACCTGATGGGCGGTTATGCCTCTCAGCTGGATGCCAGGCAGCGCTGGATGGTGATCCACTACATCAAAGCGAAGCAGAATAAGCTGCAGCCTGCTGTAGCCTCCGCCCCCAAGGCAGACAGCAGTGCAGTGAAACCCTAGTGCAGGAAGGCATAACGTAATAAGAACTTTTCAACTAGAACCCGATGATCAAGCAACAATTTGAAATGCCGGCAGGTTACAAAAAGTGGACGAATGCTCTCCTGGGCATCGGTGCACTCGTGCTCGTGCTGGGTTTCATTTTCCTTGGGATGAGTAAGGATGAACATGCGCAAACCAGATTCTGGGCTGTGCTCCTCCAGAACAGCACTTTCTTTCTGCTGGTGGTGAATGCAAGTATGTTCTTCGTGTGTGTTACCACTTTGGCCATGGGTGGCTGGCAGATGGCGTTCCGCCGGGTGCCTGAAGCCATCTCTACCCTCGTTCCTGTTTTTTCCGTGATCGCCCTGCTGGTATTTCTCGGCATCATTTTCGGTCACCAGCATCACATTTATCACTGGCTCGACAAGGAACACGTTGAACACGATCCCGTGCTGAAGGGTAAGAGCGGTTTCCTGAATCCCACTTTCTTTCTGCTATGGACCATCCTGACCCTGGCCGTATGGTCCTGGGTTGGTCATAAGATGCGCCAGCTGAGTAAGCGCGCCGATGAACCCTTCAGCGCAGAAGAGGCCAAGTCCTATATGTGGACCAACAGCGTATGGGCGTCTGTATTCACCGTATTCTTCGGCTTGACCGTTGCCTCGACCATTCCCTGGTTCTGGCTGATGAGCATCGATGCCCACTGGTTCTCGACCATGTATAGCTGGTACACTTTCGCGAGCACTTTCGTATCAGGGATGTCACTGATCGCCATCTATGTGGTATACCTCAAAAATCAGGACTATCTCGAATATGTGAGTGAGGAACACCTTCATGACCTGGGTAAGTTCATGTTTGCTTTTTCCGTGTTCTGGACCTATCTCTGGTATTCTCAGTTCATGCTGATCTGGTACGCCAATATCCCCGAAGAGACCATCTATTTCAAGTCGAGGATGCAGGGCCCTTATCGCGTCATCTTCTTCCTGAACCTGATCATGAACTTCGTACTCCCGTTCTTGTTATTGATCCGTCGTGGTGCGAAGCGAAACTATACCACCATGGCTGTGCTCGCCGTTCTGATCATCATTGGTCACTGGCTGGACTTCTACCAGATGGTGATGCCTGGAACGCTCGGAGAACACTACAGTCTGGGATGGTTTGAATTCGGCATCCTTGCCTTCTTTGCCGGATTGATCATGTTCTTTGTTGGCAGGTCACTGGAAAAGGCCCCCCTTCTTTCCAAACATCACCCGCTGCTTAAGGAATCCATTATTCACCATACCTGAAGAAGTCCAAAAGCTAGACAAACAGAAACCTTATCATACATACAATCATGACGACATTTTTCATTGTGGCGATTCTGGTGCTGGCCTTTATTCTGGTCTTCCAGATCTCCAAAGCCAGCGAATATGTCTCCGTGCTGAAGGGAGAGGATAAGACTTTCAAGCAGAACAACCGGATCAATGCCTTCCTGTTCATTGCCTTCCTGGTGCTGGGACTGGCTGGTGCCTGGTGGTGCAACGAGGTTTTCTATGACCGGACTTTGCTGGCACAACCTGCCGCTTCCGACCATGGAGAAAAGATCGATACCATGCTTTGGCTGACCCTGGCCGTGACAGGCCTGGTGTTCTTCATTACCCAGATCGCGCTCTTCTGGTTTGCGTTCAAGTATCAGTACACCGAAAAGCGCAAGGCCTTTTATTTCGCGCATAGTAATAAGCTGGAGCTGATCTGGACCGTTGTACCGGCCATTTTCCTTACCGTGCTGGTAGGTATGGGACTGTTTTACTGGTTCAATATCACGAGTGACGCCCCTAAGGACGCGCAGATCGTAGAGATCACGGGCAAGCAATTCAACTGGATGATGCGTTACCCCGGCAAGGATGGAGTACTCGGTCGCAAGAATTATCGGCTGACCGACGCATCCAATGGCAATGCCCTGGGTGTCGATTGGGAGGATGAAGCAAGCCATGACGATCTGGAATCCACTGAAATGCACCTGGTGGTAGGAAAACCTGTTCAGCTTGTCATCAATGCACAGGATGTCATCCATGACGTGGGATTGGTGCACTTTCGTCTCAAGATGGATGCTGTCCCCGGCATACCTACTACGATGTGGTTCACTCCTAAGTATACGACGGAGCAAATGAAGCAGCTCACCGGCAATAAAAACTTTGTCTACGAAATTTCTTGTGACCAGATGTGTGGCAGTGGACATTACTCTATGAAGGGTCTGATCATTGTTGAAACTCAGGAAGAATACGATAAATGGCTTGCCCAGCAGAAGCCTCAGTATATGACTGTTTCCGCCGCCAAAAAGGAAGCAGCGCCAGCCTCAGCCGACACACTTCAGACAAAACTGAATGTAGAGGCCTCAAAACCATTGGCAAAAAATTGAAAAAGGTCAGTATTTAAGGATTCAAACCTAAACTGAACGAAGATGAGCATCACTACAGTTAGCACCGGACACGAGTCAGAAGTTTCCACTTCAGCACACGGGCATCATGAAGGCCATCATGAACATCATCACGAGGAGTCCTTCATATCCAAATATGTTTTCAGTCAGGATCACAAGATGATCGCCAAGCAATTCCTGATCACAGGGATGATCTGGGCTGTGATCGGTGGATTGTTCTCTGTATTGTTCCGCCTTCAACTTGGCTATCCGGAGATGTCATTCCCTATCCTCGAAGACCTGTTTGGTAAATGGGCTGCCGGGGGCAGGATCTCCAATGAGTTCTACTATGCATTGGTGACCATGCATGGTACCATCCTGGTTTTCTTTGTATTGACCGCCGGCCTGAGCGGTACTTTCGCGAACTTTCTGATCCCGCTGCAGATCGGTGCGCGTGACATGGCCTCTCCTATGTTGAACATGCTGAGCTACTGGTTCTTCTTCCTGGCCAGTATCATCATGTTCGCTTCTATGTTCATACAAACAGGCCCCGCATCCGGTGGCTGGACGATCTATCCTCCGCTGAGTGCGCTTGGCCAGGCTTCCGAGGGTTCCAAACTCGGAATGGACTACTGGCTGGTGTCCATGGCGATGTTCATCGTATCCTCCCTGCTTGGTGGTCTGAACTACATTTCCACGATCCTGAACATGAGGACAAAGGGAATGACCATGACCCGTCTGCCTTTAACGATTTGGGCACTTTTCTTCACCGCCGTACTTGGGGTCCTTTCTTTCCCGGTACTTCTCTCAGGTGCGATCTTGCTCCTGTTCGACCGCAATCTCGGTACAAGTTTCTACCTCTCCGAGATCGTTGTGAAAGGTGAGATCCTCCCGAATGAGGGCGGTAGTGCCATCCTTTTCCAGCACTTGTTCTGGTTCCTTGGTCACCCCGAGGTTTACATCATCCTGTTGCCGGCACTTGGTATGGTTTCTGAGATCCTGAGCGTCAACTCGAGGAAACCCATCTTTGGTTATTTGGCAATGGTAGGTTCACTGTTCGCGATCGCCATCCTGGCATTCCTGGTATGGGCTCACCACATGTTCGTCACCGGTCTGAACCCATTCCTGGGAGCCTTCTTCGTACTGCTTACCCTGCTTATCGCAGTACCATCAGCGATCAAGGTGTTCAATTGGCTGACCACCCTGTGGAGAGGAAACCTGCGGTTTACGCCGGCCATGCTTTTCGCTATCGGTTTTGTAAGCCTTTTCATTTCCGGTGGTCTGACTGGTATCTTCCTGGGTAACTCTACGCTTGACATACACCTCCACGATACTTACTTCGTAGTGGCACACTTCCACATTGTAATGGGTGTAGCCTCCATGTTCGGTATGTTCGCCGGTGTCTATCATTGGTATCCGAAAATGTATGGCCGCTACATGAACAATACCCTGGCTTATATCCATTTTTGGGTATCACTGGTTGGAGCTTACCTGATCTTCTGGCCGATGCACTACCAGGGTTTGGCCGGTATGCCCCGCCGTTACACGGACTTCAGCAACTGGGAGTCGTTCAAGAATTTCGGTGAGATGAACCGCTTCATTAGTACCGTGGCCATGATCGTATTCGTTGTCCAACTGCTCTTCATTTTCAATTTCTTCTATTCCATTTGGAAAGGAAGAAAGGTGACGAGCCAGAACCCATGGGGCGCAAATACCCTTGAGTGGACTGCTCCGATTCGTCCGGGTCATGGTAACTGGCCGGGTGAAATCCCTGAAGTACATCGCTGGGCATATGATTATGGTAAGGATGGCAGGGATTTCATTGCTCAAACCGAGCCGATTTCTGACAGCGAGTCAAAACACTGATCATAGGGCGGTCCGGATCCTGGATTACTTTCCTGATCCGGACCTGTCTATGGTTTCATGATAATCAGAAGATGGGTGAAGAAGTAGAAGGAATAGGACGAAGACTGATGAGCCGCATACGCGACATTGGTCAGCTGATGAAATTCACATTGAGTTTCACCGTTGTATTCTCTTCCGTCGTCTGTTACCTTATGGTACCGGATATTTCATTCGATCTTACATCAGTTCTTTTACTTTTCACCGCGGGCATGCTCGTGACGGGTTCTGCCAATGCGATCAATCAGGCGACGGAAAAGGACACCGATGCCCTGATGAAACGAACATCCTCAAGGCCGGTGGCATCCGGTCGCATGAGTGTGGATATGGCATGGACATTCGCCCTGATCACCGGTGTATCGGGAATTGTACTGATGGCTTCGTATTTTAATGCGACATCTGCCGTATTGTCGGCCTTCAGTCTCTTCATGTATGGGTTTGTGTACACCCCGCTGAAGAAGGTTCATTCGATCGCGGTACTTGTAGGTGCGATCCCAGGTGCACTTCCCTGTCTGATTGGCTGGGTAGCTGGATCTGAGGAATTTTCTGCTGGTGGCTGGATCCTGTTTGCTTTACAGTTTGTATGGCAGTTCCCGCACTTCTGGGCGATCGCATGGGTTGTATATGCGGATTACGGGAAGGCCGGATTCAAATTGTTGCCTTCGGCGGAAGGACCTACCAAGTATGCGGCTATACAGGCCGTTCTGTACTCGGTCATCCTGATACCCATTGGCGTGCTGCCCTATTTCTTTGGGATGAGCGGCCTGACGAGTTTGGTCATCGTCCTGATCGCAAATCTGTATATGCTTTGGCGTTGCCTGGCATTGTTCAGAAAAATGGATGTGGGGTCGGCGAGAGGTGTAATGTTTAGTTCCTATATATATCTGCCAGTCGTCCTGCTGGCGTTGCTCGCAGATAAGGTAAGTAACTGATCAAAATAATGCCATTACAATGGCAACAGTAATGAACGTACAAAGAGACAAAATTCATCCACACAAGTTCACTCTATGGGTGGCTATCGGGAGCATTATTATGATGTTCGCCGGTCTCACCAGTGCGTACATCGTGAAGAGAAGTCAGGCCGGCTGGGTCATGGTGGAAATTCCCTTGCTCTTCTGGATTTCAACCGCCACGATCCTGTTGTCGAGTGTATCCATACATTTCGCTGTGCAACACTTTAAAAAGCGGAATCTGGAAACCTATAAAAAACTCTTGTACGTCACCCTCGCGCTTGGTATGGCTTTTCTGGTGATGCAGGTGCTGGGTTTCAACATGTATCGTGACATGGATATCAGGCTGACCGGAGCGGGTTCAAACGCCTCGTACTCCTTCATCCTGGCGATTGCCGGTCTTCATGGTCTTCACGTACTTGGAGGCATCATTGCCTTGGCATGGGTTACTTTCAAGGCCTCGAATCAATCCAGGAGGGAGTATAACACTGTACCTGCGGAGATCATCGCTACCTACTGGCATTTCGTTGATGTACTCTGGATATATCTCATCCTTTTCTTCAATTGGATGCGTTGATAAGAACCGATAAAACAAACCTATAAACCTGACGATCGACATGGCACAAGCCCCTGCAGCAGAGATGGAAACCAAATGGTGGAGTGGCGGTAGAAGCCCCTTCAACGTGGAGTATGGCAAGCTGATGATGTGGTATTTCCTCATGAGTGACGCCTTCACCTTCGGCGCATTTCTGATCTCATATGGAACCATTCGATTCAGCCAGAATTTCTGGCCGGATCCCAACAAGGTGTTCAATGCATTTCCCTTCGCGGGCCATGCGAATCTTCCGCTGGCCTTCGTGAGTCTGATGACTTTCATCCTGATCGTTAGCTCGGTCACCATGGTGCTCGCGGTACACGCAGGTCATCACAATGACAAAAAAGGGGTGATCAAATGGATGATCTGGACGATCGTTGGCGGGATCGCTTTCCTTGCATGCCAGGCATGGGAATGGACCCACCTGATCACGGGCGATCATGCTGTAATGGTAAATGGCGCGATCGAGCATATCGGTACCACCGTGACGAGGAACCCCTGGGGTCCGGAGTTGCCGGGCGTAATGCATGATGGCCATCATGTAGGCACGACCGGTCCGGTTGCCTTTGGAGGATACTTCTTCGGGATTACCGGCTTCCATGGTTTTCACGTGCTTTCAGGTGTGGTGATCAACATCATCATGCTGATCATGACCATGAATGGTGTCTTCGAAAAACGCGGTCATTACCTGATGATCGAAAAGGCAGGTTTATACTGGCACTTTGTAGACCTTGTTTGGGTTTTCGTTTTCCTTTGCTTCTATCTGATCTGATCCCTACATCATATCCATTAACGAATTCATACTACAATCATGGACCATCATCAATCCTCACCTGAAGTTACATTGCATCACGAGCCTGGAGGAAAAGAGGTAGTACAAAAGATCATACGCACCACGGTCATACTTTCTGTTATCACCCTGATAGAGTTAGGATTGGGCCTTGGCATGTACCTTATGCCTTCCCTTAGCTCTGCGTTGGTCTTATTCATTAAAGGTGCTATCGTTATTCTTTCCCTGTTGAAAGCTTTCTACATTGTAGGAGTTTTTATGCACCTGGGTGAAGAGATCAAGAACCTGATCATGACGATCATTGTACCACTGTTGCTCTTCGTTTGGTTCATTGCCGCTTTCCTTTTGGACGGCTCATCATGGCGCAACCTGCGCAACACCAATGGAAAGTCAAGGACGGAGCAAGTCAATCAATCCAAGCCTGTACCAAAGGAAGCGCCGGCCGCACAACATTGATCATCATATGTCATCGCATAGAGATTGCATCGTCACGCTGAACCGTGACGATGCTTTTTTGTTTCCTTTCCATAGCAAACAGACATGAAGAAAGTACTCGCTATACTGGTGGTCTTGATTCTCCCGATCGGAAGCTATCTCATAGTTAGCCGATACAGCCGGGAAGCGGTTGTCATGCCTAAACGGTATTTCTTTGATACGGTTAGGACGGTGAAAGTGGGGGGAAAGACAAAACAGGATACGGTATGGCATAGCATCAGACCCTTCACACTCACCAATCAGTTCGGAAGAACTGTATCCCTCGATGAATGGAAGGGGCGTGTCATCATTGCAAACTTTATATTCACTTCCTGTCCATCCATCTGTCCGACTCTGACGAGGAACATGCGACGTCTTCAACAGGCATTCACCAAGACCGACACGATCGTCAGATTTGTGACTTTCACGGTGGATCCCATACGGGATACTCCGGAAAAGTTGAAGGCTTATGGCGACAGGTTCAGGATCGATCATGATACCTGGTGGATGCTGACCGGTAGCAAGCAGGAGATCTATGATATCGCATTAAAGGAGTTCAAGGCGAATATCGCCCAGGCGGACTTGGTGGATACCGGTTTCATCCATACTGATAAGTTCTTTCTGCTCGACAAGGACCGGGTGGTCCGAGGTTGGTATAATGGATTGGATAGTGCCCGCCTGGAATACATCATTAAAGATGTGGTATTGTTGAATATGGAACGTGACAAGCGCAAAAAACGAAATCTTTTCAGAAAATAAATATAAGGAAGAGTCATGCTGACGCCTACGCTCAAGAAAAATGACAAACTCGCCAACATTCTGGTTGGTATTGTATCTGCCATCGTATTCGTGGCCGTTGTGGCGCTCAAGAACATCGAACTCGGCGCGCAGCCCGGATTCGATATCCACATCTTCGCACGTATCAATGCGGTGATCAACACGATCGTTTCACTGCTGCTGGTTGCGGGTCTTGTGGCCGTAAAGAATCGCCGATTGTTACTGCACAAGCGCATCATGATGTCTGCCATCCTCTGTTCCGTACTTTTCCTGTTGTCATATATCTGCCATCATCTGCTGGCGGGTGATACGAAATTCGGAGGCGTTGGAATGATCCGTCCGGTGTATTTTTTCATCCTGATCACGCACATCGTGCTGGCAGCGGTGATCCTTCCCTTCATCCTGTTCACGAGTTATCGGGCACTCATTGCAGAATGGCCAGCGCACCGAAAGCTGGCACGACTTACCTGGCCCATCTGGTTTTATGTATCTGTTACCGGCGTGATCGTTTATCTGATGATCAGTCCGTACTACGGATGATCCGCATTCAGATGCCCAGTTCCCTTGAAGGATCCCAAAATATTCCTGCGAAATCTACCACGGAATTTTCATTCACCTGGATGCCTTCCGTCTGAAGCAGTTCTTCCATGGCAGTGGGTGTTTCGAAATGCATGCGTCCACTGAGCATGCCATTCCTGTTTACGACACGGTGGGCAGGTACCGGCGGTTCTACCCGGTGGCTGGCATTCATTGCCCAACCCACCATTCTGGCCGACAAGCCTGACCCGAGGTATGCGGCAATCGCACCATAACTGGAGACCCTTCCGGTCGGGATCAGTCTTACGACATCGAAGACATCATCAAAAAAACGGTGAGGGCCCTTGTCGGGCATGGTGTCATCCGACGGCGGATTCGTTTTGGCGGTTGTCCTCTTCTGTTTCCCTTTCATGGTGTTTCAGGCGGGCTTCAAGAAGTTCGCTTTTGCGGGGTTCTGGCACTTTCTTGTAATCATACGGGCAGTTCATGCAGCCATTTCCGCAGCATACGCCGTTTTCGAGATGGTATCTGGCAGTGAGCACCATGTATCCCATCTCGTTGTAGTAAAAATGTACGCCTTCTATCAATTTCTTTTTCATGGGTCCTGAAGTTATTGGTCGGCCGCTTCTTCGTGGTGCCTTTGCCACTGCGGCGTAGCTCTGATGGGTTCATTTTTGACCCATTCGAGTAGTTCCTGATCGAGCCCTGACAGGATCTCTCCGATCAGTCTGAACCTCAGGTAGTAGATCCGGTGGCTGCCGGAAATATCAAGAGATTCATAATGTGTCCTGATCTTCAGTACCTCCTCGGTATTTTCCCGGCCATGCACATCATCGATATCAGATAAAATATCCAGTCCGTATCTGCGTATCACCTCCTTGGTGAAAATGTACAAGTCCGGTGAATCTGTTTTCAGATGTATATAACCACCGGTACCCAGAATTTGTTGATATCTGCGTAAAAACGCAGGATGGGTCAGTCGTTTCTTTGATCTTGAGGCTCTGAGTTGCGGATCCGGAAAAGTGATCCAGATCTCGCTGACCTCACCGGGACGGAAATAGTCCGTGATCTTGTCGATCTGTGTTCTCAGGAATGCCACGTTTTGCAGTCCATTCTCCAGCGCTTGTCGTGCGCCTACCCATATGCGATTTCCTTTCAGGTCGAGTCCCATGAAATTACGTTCCGGGTGCAGACGAGCCAGTCCTACTGCGTATTCTCCTTTTCCACAGGCCAGTTCCAGGGTGATGGGATGATCATTACCAAAATGCTCATGCCATTTTCCCGCCATGTCCTTTGGATATTGCAGGACGTTGGGGAATGTGGCGATCTCTGCGAACCTCTTTAATTTTTTCTGTCCCATTTCTTGATGATGTTCACCCCGATAATGCCGTGGTGCTGTCGGCATATTGATGCCGATCCGGATGTGATGGTATCTGATGGGAAAATTAAATCTTTTGATCGAATCCGTGATCGTTAAAATCAGCGATGGCGAGATCCATTTTTTCAGGTGAAAGTACATCAGCGAAAGGGTGATTTTCTATCTCATTATGCGTCATCTACACATTTGGCGGCCCGGGTGCGATGCTACCTTCACCTCACGATGGCCCGTAAGCCGTCCGGGGGGTGACACCTTCAGGCAACCAATTTTTGTTATCATTTAAACAGTAGGGTATGAAAAAAGTGATGTTGATGTTTTTCCTGGCCACTATGGCAGGTGGCGTTTTTGCTATGGATTCTGTAGCGGCGAATGATCAGCAGCCGCAGACAGCCAGTCAATTTGAGATGAAGTCGAAACCGTTGAATGAGGAAAACGGGCCCACCGATTGCACGATTGCCGTGCGCGGTCAGTTGAGCCTGCCCGGTGCCGCATTTGACATAACGTGTACCGTGACCAGAACCAGTTGCGAAGAAGCCACGAGGGCTGCCCGTGATTGTGTGAAGGCGATGACCACCGCATTGAAGCGGGACATGCAGTTCTAAATGAAAAGGAGTGTCACCCTCCTTTTCATTTTTCATCCATCAAACGATCATCATGAGAATCATTTTAAAACTATACACGCTCCTGAGTCTGTTCTGCCTCAAATCTTCTGCTCAACTCCAGAAAACCTATATCATGAATTACCGGGGTGTCTTCAACCTGAAGCATGATCTGGACAGGCAGTTCAGGCAGTATCGGTCAGTATTGATCGAACAACATGGTATTTCTCATTTTTTCATGCAGCCTGGTCCGACCGAGGAGGGTGTCAACGAGGTCATCATCGAGTCGGACAGTTCTTTTCGTGTATTCAAGGAGCCCGCTGCTTCGAGACTGATCTTTGGAGAAATGGACCTGGCAGGCAGGGAGAGATATTTTGAAGATACACTGCATCCTATGCGATGGACCTTGCACGAAGAGGTCAGACAGATTGATTCCTTCGAGTGCAGGAAGGCTGATGCATGGTTCCGTGGCAGGCATTATACGGCCTGGTACGCTCCCGATATTCCTATACCGAACGGACCCTGGAAAATGGGCGGCCTGCCCGGTCTGATCATGGAATTGCGGGAGGCATCGGGAGATATGCATTTCACGCTGGAGTCGATTCGCATAGAAAACATGCCAGACCTACGTCTGCACCCGGTTATGCACAAAAGTCATCCTGATATTCAGTCATATCTGAACTATTGGCGAAAACTCGTGGCGAGGATGAAGGGCATGGCCGCTGCCCAGCCGGGTGCTGATTGTCTGACCTGTCAGACCACGCCCTCCATCCAGATCAGGAGATGGGAAAAATTGCCCTTATGACGCTTCCACTTCGTCTGCTCTGTTTGCTGGCCTGCCTGTCGTATTGTATTCTATCCAATGGTCAGCATAGCGCTCAGGGATGGTCGGGCCGTTTGGTCACGCAGGATGGAAAGTCAGTGGCGGGGGCCAGCGTATTGCTCACGAAAGCCGCCGGAGGGGCGGTTTTGGCCTTCGCTATTTCTACATCCAACGGAAACTTCGACCTGGAGGCAGAAGGCATCGCTGATAGCCTCTTGATCCTGCGGGTGGAGCATCTGCAATACGAGCCCCTGAGTCTGATCATCAGGTCCGCGGACATGACAAGTGGCCTGCGAATGGGAGATGTGTTGCTAACACCCCGCAGTCAGACCATGAAAGAGATCAACATCAGGTTACCACCTTCGCCATACAAGATCCACAACGACACCACAGAATTCCGGGCGGCTGCTTATCGTTCAGTGGAAACCCGAAAAGTGGAGGATCTCCTGAAGAACATACGGGGCTTTCAGCTCGCAGATGACGGCAGGATATTTTTTCAGGGCCGGGAGATCGAACGCCTGCTACTCGATGGCGAAGATCTGACGGCCAATAACTACAAACTGCTGTCGAAAAATTTGAACGCAACACTGGTGGACAAAGTGCAAGTGATTGATAATTATGCATCTGACAGACTGATAAGATCGGTGGATCAGAGCGGTAAGATTGCCGTTAACCTCACCATCGATAGTTTGTATCATAACAGGTTATCCGGATCTACCCATGCGGCTACTGCCGTTCAGCGTCATCTGTTGGATCTGAGCATGATCTATCCGGGTCGAAAGATCAAATGGGTGACATTCAATAACTATAATCAGGTCGGAATGCAGACCGGGGCACAGTTGAACGACGACAGGCTTGGGGAGCCTTCGAATGGCGAAATAAAGAGGCGAAGGTTACTGAACGCTGTCTTCGAGCCTATGCAGATATCGACACCACCGCTGGATGTGAGATATGCCCATGAAAACGAGGATGTTTCTGGCGTACAAGTCATCTCCGTCAGGGGTGGCAAGGGTCTGTCGGGCAGGCTTCTGACGGGCCTGGGTCGCAGTCGGATACGGAGGTCATCGGAGTTGGAAAGTCGTATCAATGCGGTCGGCGGCGGCGACTGGATGTTGCAACAACAGAATCATTTTTCTCTCGGCACGAAGGAAATGCTTGTATCCCTGGACCTCAGCCATGATGATGGTGGGAAGGCAACCGGTGGGTTTTCCATGAATCTGACCCGAACCATTCGCAGACAGTCGTATGAAGATCAAATCAGCGGTGATCTGTCGGATAGTCTTACACAGGACAGCAGGCAGGATCGTGAAACGCTTACATCCCGGGGTCGGGAAACATGGCAAATTCGTTCCGGTGCCCTGATCCGGCTTACCTATGGGCTGGATCTAGATCAGGTAAGACAGGATCAGCATTTGTTCACCGGACGTTTCACGGTGATTGGATCGCCCGTCAATGTGCCGGAATCATTCCACCAGGACCTGGTGGTCCGCAGCCTGGCCGGACAGGCAACACTCTCCCTTCATGATAAGTCTGCGCGCGCGCGATGGAACGGCGGACTCAGGATATCCGTGGATCGCGAACAGCAGCTTCTCTCAAATTCAGGCATGCCATCATTCCTTTCCACAGCCGACCGGTCTGCGAATCATTTGCAAAGCATCCTTTCACATTCGATGGTGATGCATGGCGCATGGCAGTCTGTCTCCGGGCAAAAAACCCGTTGGTTCCTTAACGGAGAAGCGGGCATCGCTCCTTTCGAGGTGAGGGATTCAGCGCACCGCATCTTACCGGATCCACTTGTGTATCGATTCAGTGCGGGGATGGATCACCGATTTTCGATGCTGTCGGCCCTTCGCTTTAGTGCATTCCGGAAACGATGGTCGCCCGCCAACGAATGGTTTCATGCTGGTCCCGTACTTCAGGCAGACGGCCTGGTCAGTTTTGCCGCTTCGGTGTTGATGCCCGAAACAGTATCCGGTCTGAACATGAGTGTATCCAGGGTCGATCTTTCGAAGTCCTTCACGGGCCTGCTGCATCTTTCCTGGAATGTCACAAATGGGGCATATCGGCAGACCCCGATCAGGAATCCGGCCTATACACTGAACACTTACATGCCATTTGACGGCCAGCGCAGTCTGTCAGTTGCCGGCAGTCTATCGAGGCATTTCCCTGCACTTCGGTGTAAGTTCACGACCGATCTATCGCTCCTTCGGAATGAGGGAGACGCCCGTCTGGATGATATTCCCATCCGAAATGGTTTCGGCGTGTTTTCCATTCGTCAGCGGCTGATCACGGCTTTTGCTTTTCCATTGAATGTCGAATGCTCGTTTTCTATTGACAGGTATTTCAACCGGGTGGCATCTCCGGCTGCAGGAATGTCAAATGCCGTCCAATGGCAGCATGCCGGCTATGTCCGCCTGAACGGACGATTTGGAGAGCGAGGTTTTGGGTCGATGATCTATGCACACAGGGCATTCATCGCTTCAGGACCGCTTCGGACCTTCGATCTTTATGCGCGATGGAAGGCAACCAGGTCACTGTTCATGAGCATTACGGGTCACAATCTCACAAATGCCCGGACCATTGACAGGCGCATGGTATCTCTGAATGCAACGACCGACCAGCGGACATCACTGGTCGGTCGGTACATATTATTCGGTATTGAGTGGAGTTTCTGAGTTGTATCACCAGAAACGTACATAAAGTGCGGTCAGCATCAGCAGGATAATGACCACAAGCACCTGTACGCTTCTGCTCATCCGGAATATGCCACTTTCGAAGATGAAGGCTTTCGGGTTGACCTTGGGGCCGGTAAGGCTGATACCCACCATGAGGGCGAGGGTGAAGAAGAAGGACCAGCCCATATTGATGAGGAACGGTATCTCATATTCGCCCTTTCCATTGGGGAATGCTGTATAGAGAATGGTCTCGTGCCCCAGCAGGGAGGGTGCGTAGTTATTGAAGAAGATGGAGAGCAGGAAGCCGGAAATCACACCCGCCACTGCAGCGGCGCCGGTGGTTCGTTTCCAGAACATACCCAGCATGAACACGGCGAAGACCCCCGGACTGATGAAGCCGGTGTATTTCTGGATGAATGTGAAGCCGCCCTCGCCGCCGATCCCCAGGGTATCATTCCAGGTGAAGACGACGGCCACGAACATGGAAATAAAGATCACGATCCGGCCGATCAATACGAGTTTTTGTTCATCCGCATCCTGACGCATATACTTCTTGAAGATATCGAGGGTAAAGATGGTCGAGATGCTGTTGACCTTACCGGCCAGGGACGCCACGATGGCGGCGGTAAGGGCTGCGATCGACAAGCCTTTCAGTCCACTCGGCAGGAAGCCCAGGATGGCGGAATAGGCGCCGTCCTTGCTGCCCCCGGCGAGTTGGGGCAGATGACCATTCTTATAAAGTACGTAAGCAGCGATACCCGGCAGCATGACAATGACCGGCATCATCAGCTTCAGGAAGGCAGCGAAGAGGATACCGGTTCGGGCGGTTTGAAGGTCTGCACCCAATGCGCGCTGCGTGATGTACTGGTTGCAACCCCAGTAGTTGAGGTTCACGATCCACTGTCCCGCGAAATACATGGCGATGCCCGGGAGCACCATATACTTGTCGATCTGTTCCTGCGGCGCATCGGGTCCGGGTTTTTCCAGGATCATATGGAAATGATCGGGTGCTTGTTGCAACAGGGTGTTGAATCCCGCCACTACGTCCCGGCCCAAACCGAATTTCTCACTGACGATGATCAGCGCCATGTATGTGGTGGCCAGTCCACCGATGATCAGAACGGCCACCTGGATCACATCGGTGTAGCCGATGACCTTCATACCGCCGAGGGTGATGATCAGCGCAAAAACGGCCAGCGCCACCATGACAATATGCAGGTAGTCTCCACCCAGCAGTCCGTTGATCGCGACGGCCCCGAGGTAGAGGATGGAAGTGAGGTTGACGAAGACGTAGAGGAAGAGCCAGAAAATGGCCATGATCAGAGAAACCGTCTCGTTGTAACGCCTGGTCAGGAACTGAGGCATGGTAAAGATCTGGTTCTTCAGGTAGATGGGCATGAACCAGACGGCGATGATCACCAGTGCCAGGGCCGCGATCCATTCGTAGGCGGCGACTGCAGTGCCCACAAAGAAACCTTCGCCTGACATACCGATGAACTGCTCGGCGGAGATGTTCGAGGCGATGAGCGAGGCGCCGATCGCCCACCAGGTCAGGGATCCTTCTGCCAGGAAGAAGTCTTTCGTGTCCTGGACGGCTTTTTTCTTTTTCAGGTAGATCCAATAACCGTAACCTGCTACGAGGATGAAATAGAGGACGAATACGAGTACGTCCAATGTGGAGAGTCCTTTCATATGGATGCTTTAAGGGGTTGACTATCGGGCGGTTCTGTCGTTCCAGCGAAGTTCATTGCGGAAGTGATAAAGATCGGTATCGCGGTCGATCTTTACGAATTCTATCCCGGCCATTCCGGCGAAGTCTTCCAGCTGCACTGAATTCAGATTTTCAGAGTAACAGGTGTGATGGGCCCCTCCTGCAAGGATCCACGCGGCACAGGCGCGGTTCATATCCGGCAGGGGTTTCCAGAGCACCCGGGCAACGGGTAATCTGGGCAGATCATGCGGTGCCGTCACCGCCTCCACTTCGTTCACCAGCAGGCGAAACCGATCGCCCATGTCCACGACAGAGGCGTTCAGCGCCGCACCGGGTTTTCCATTGAATACCAATCTGACAGGATCTGCCTTGCCCCCGATGCCGAGGGGATGGATCTCGCAACGCGGCCTGCCCGCAGCGATGGACGGACAGATCTCGAGCATATGCGCCCCCAAAACCATCGAGTTGTCGGGATCGAAATGATAGGTATAGTCTTCCATGAAGGAGTTACCGCCGGACAACCCGGATCCCATGACCTTCATCGCCCTGACCAGCGCCGCAGTCTTCCAGTCGCCTTCTCCGGCGAATCCGTACCCTTTGGCCATCAGTCGCTGGGCCGCAATGCCCGGGAGCTGTTTCAAGCCGTGCAGGTCTTCGAAGGTTGTGGTGAACCCTTTGAAGTTGCCGTAGACCAGAAATCTTTCGATGCCGAGTTCGATACCTGCGGCCACCCGCAGGGATTCGTGTTGGTTGCCTCCCGGCCTGAGGCTTTCAACCACATCGTATGTCTGCAGGTATTCCTCGACAAGCGCCGACAGGTCGGCTTCCGGCACCTCCCGGATGCTGGCCACCAGATCACCTACCCCGTAGGTATTTACCGAGTACCCAAACTTCAATTCGGCTTCGACCTTATCACCTTCCGTGACAGCTACGAAGCGCATATTGTCGCCGAAGCGGACGAAACGGGCACCCTGCCAGTCATGCCAGCCCGCCGCCGCCCTCGTCCAGCCGGCCATCTGTCGGATCACCGATGGATCCTGCCAATGGCCGACGACCACCTTGCGGTTCAGTCGCATGCGGGTCATCATAAATCCGAACTCCCTGTCGCCGTGGGCGCTCTGGTTCAGGTTCATGAAGTCCATGTCGATATGCTGCCAGGGGATGTCGCGGTTGAACTGGGTATGCAGGTGCAATAAGGGTTTTCGGAGGATCGAGAGACCGCGGATCCACATTTTGGCGGGAGAGAAGGTATGCATCCAGGCTACGATGCCGATGCATGCTGATTGGTTATTCGCTGCCTCGCAGATGTTGAAGATCTCTTCAGTTGATTTGACCGTGGGTTTGAAAACGATCCGCACCGGCATATCTGTGTGTGCATCAAAAAAAGCAGCGATCTTTTGCGAGTGTTCTGCCACCTGGCGCAGTGTTTCCGCTCCGTAGAGATCCTGACTGCCTGTCACAAACCATACTTCCCGTTGCCTGAGGTCGATCATATTTATTTTTTTGAAGTGAGATATCAATTGCCGTAATAGGCGTTGGGGCCGTGCTTGCGTTCATAGTGCTTTCGGATGAGGGCATCCTTCAGCCTCGGAGCTTCCGGTGAGATCTGCCGGGTGATGAAGGCCATGCGTGCGATCTCTTCCAAAACGGCTGCATTGTACACGGCCTTGTGCGCATCCTTGCCCCAGGTGAATGGCGCGTGGTTTCCCACCAGGACCATCTCCACTTCGCGGGCATCCAGTCCGCGTTCCTGAAAACAGTCAAGGATCTGATGGCCGGTTTGAAGTTCGTAGTCTCCTTCGATCATCTCATCGCGCATTGGCGGGGCACAGGGGATGTCCACCGTGTTGTGATCCGCATGGGTGGTGCCAAGGATCGGGATGTCGCACTGCGCCTGGGCCCAGGCTGTGGCGTAAGTGGAATGTGTATGTACGATGCTGCTGATGAAGGGCCAGTGACGAAAGAGCACGGCATGGGTAAGGGTATCAGATGAGGGGCGCATTTTCCCTTCCACCACCTTTCCGTCGAAATCTACGATCACGATCATCTCGGGTTTGAGCGCCTCGTAGGGCACCCCGCTGGGTTTGATGGCAAATACGCCCCGGCGGTGATCCGCCACACTTACATTGCCAAAGGTGAACAATACCAATCCCAGTTTCGGCAGTTCCAGGTTGGCATGACAGGCTTCCTCCTTGAGATCTTCGTACATGGGTGATGAATTCGGGGGGCTTTATTGAACAGGTGCATTAGATTCCGTGAATGCACCCGCTTTCAGATATTGCTGATATCTGGTTTCGTAAAAGGCTACACGATCTGCACGCGGATGATAGATCGCCTCGAAACCCTGGCCCATGGCCTGCATGGCATCTTCTATCCGCAGATACAGCCCGGCTGCCGTGGCGGCAAACATCCCCGCACCCATGGCACAGGTCTGTTCGCTGCGATGGATCCGGATAGGCATGCCCGTCACATCGCTCATCACCTGCATGATGTAAGGTGATTTCCGGGCAACACCACCCAAACCGATGAGGCCTTCGATGGCGACCCCTTCCGTCCTGAACCGGTCGATGATGCTTCTTGCACCGAAACAGGTGGCTTCTACGAGTGCCCGGAACACGCGCGCGGCATCCGTTCCCAGGCGGAGGCCATGCAGACTTCCCGTCAGATACTGATTGGCGTCGGGGGTGCGCCGGCCATTGAACCAGTCGACAGCCAGTTCGTCGTCCTCATCCGGCGGGAGCGATCCGGCCTCTGCGGAGAGTAGGGGGATCAGTTGTTCTTCCAGTTGATGCCTGATGATGCTTCGCATCGCAGGATCCAGGGCAGATATGTCATCCAGCATGCGGAGGACGGGGTCCATGATCAGCCGGCGCAGCCAGGCGTAGGTATCGCCAAAGGCCGATTGTCCGGCTTCCAGTCCGATCATCCCCGGGATCACCGAGCCGTTGACCTGTCCGCAGATGCCGCTGACTGTCCGGTTGCCGATTTCCTGTGCGCCTGCTACGAGGATGTCGCAGGTGGAGGTGCCCATGACCTTACTGAGGTGTCGGGGTTCGATCTGGCCGCCTACGGCGCCCATGTGGGCATCGAAGGCACCGACAGCCACCACGACCTCGTCCGACAGTCCCAGCCTCGACGCCCATTCCGGCGAGAGTTTGCCGACGGGCGTATCTGATGTCCAGGCGTCCCGTCCCAGACTGTTCACCCGTCCGTCGAGCAGTGGATCGAGGGTCGTGAAAAATGCGTTGGGCGGGTATCCTCCGAATTCTGCGGCCCAGAGTCCCTTGTGACCCGCAGCGCAGACACTGCGTTTCATCGCTCTGACATCGTTACCGCCTGTCAGTAGGAAGGGAATCCAG
The DNA here is from genome assembly GCA_021299955.1 of Chitinophagaceae bacterium. Taxonomy (GTDB): domain Bacteria; phylum Bacteroidota; class Bacteroidia; order Chitinophagales; family Chitinophagaceae; genus Pollutibacter. The sequence goes on along the minus strand of JAJTFQ010000018.1, from coordinate 23,642 downwards.
TCGCAGTGTTCGACGAAAGATACGCATGCCTTCCGGACGGATTCATCCGTACGCAATATCTGCAGCCATTTTGCCCAGAACCATTCCGAAGAATAGATCCCGCCGACGAATTGAAGATAGTCTGTATCGAATTGTTTGGCGTGGCGGTTGATCTCCGTAGCCTCCCGGATCGCTGTGTGGTCCTTCCAGAGCACAAACATCGCATTCGGGTTTTCTGCCCATTCAGCCTTCATGGCCAGCGGCGTTCCTGTGGCATCCACCGCTACGGGTGTGGATCCGGTCGTATCCACGCCGATGGCCCTGACCTGTCCGGCTACCTCAGGACCCGCCTTGGCCAGGCAGTCGCGGATCGTTCGTTCCAGCCCTTCGACATAATCCAGTGGATGCTGTCGGAAGCGGTTCGCTGCTGCGTCGCAATACGATCCACGTCCCCATCGTTCGTAATGATGGACGGAGGTGGCTACCTCGGTTCCATTGTCGCTGTTGATGATGACCGTTCGAACGGAATCCGTGCCGTAATCGACACCGATCACAAAATGGGGTGATGACATGGCTGCACTGACAATGATGGTTCTTAAGGGTTGTTCCGGACCTGGTACCTTGATCCGCTCAGGGGTCAAAGTATCACAAATAAAGGGAATACCCGTCCTGAATTATCCTGAGTCTACCTAAATAGGATCAATTTCTGCCAATCTATCCATAAATTCAATAAAGAGTCTGTCAACTCCCTGTTCATTTCCGAAATTGCATAATAATCAGGCGTTTTTATAAATACACCATCATGAAAGCATTCTCCGTTAACATCATCCTTTCTCTGCTCCTGGCAGCACAGTTTTTCGTAATGCCCGCCGTGGCACAGGATGAAGAGGAGGATCGTCCGGGCAGGAATATCTTCAAGACCAATTTGGCCGGTCTGGCACTCCGCAATTATAATTTGACCTATGAGCGGATGCTTTCGAAGAAGACCTCCTTCAATCTCGGATTCCGGACCATGCCTTCAGGCCCCGTCCTTTTTAAGGATAGGATCCTCAACAGCATCGAAGACGCGGGCACCCCTGGCAGCGTCGATGCCCGCAATGAGATCGAATCGATCCGTATGAGCAATTTCGCCGTCACGCCGGAGATCCGGTTCTATGCCGGAAAGAAGGGATACGGCCATGGCTTCTATTTTTCGCTCTTCTACCGTTATGCCCGGCATGAAGTCGGAAATATCAGTGTCGACTATCAGAACAATGCCGGCGCTACGCGTACAGCCACGCTGACGGGTAGTTTGACCTCCAATACCGGAGGCTTCATGCTGGGTTCGCAGTGGGTGATCGCCAATCGTGTGGCGCTCGACTGGTGGATCATTGGTCCGCATTTTGGTGCCGGTAAGGGCACCCTGTCGGGTCGCAACAGTTCACCCATCTCTACCGATGACCAGAACAGCCTGCGCACCGAGATCGCAAATGTGCTGGAGGCCGTTCCTTTTGTGAAGAATGTGATCGATGTGAACGCCCTGGGGGCGAATGTGTCCCTCACCGGGCCATGGGCCGGTGTGCGCGGGGGTCTTTGCCTTGGCATTCGACTCTGATCGCCGGAAGCAGGTCAGCTCCGATATATTATGAAAATGAACATATTTACTTCTGTTCATGTAAGCCTGTGTAAATATGCTATAACTGCCATATTTATCATGGTTACCACAGGTGCCCTCGCTCAGCGGTCTTCCCGGATCGCGCATGGGACGCCTGTTCGGTTTTCTTTGAATGCCTATTCTTTCAACTCAAGGTTGATGGAAAAAGATCCTGCAGACGGCCGGTCGGTATTCGGTTTGTTGGATCTGATAGATTGGGCAGCCGGTCAGAACCTGGAGGCGGTGGATATCACCGGGTATTATTTTCCGGGCTATCCGATCCCGCCATCCGATGATGTCATCCGCAAGGTTCGGCAAAGGGCGGCGGCGCGTGGACTGGCCATCAGTGGCACGGGTATCCGGAATCACTTCGCTTCTGCCGATCCGGCGGTCAGGGAGGCAGGCATTCAGCTCGCCAAACAATGGATCGATGTGGCGGCAAAGCTTGGCGCTCCGGTCATCCGGCTTTTTGCAGGACCGATGCCGCCGGGGTACGATAACAGATGGGAAGAAGTGATGACGTGGATGGCGCCCTGCTTTCGGGCATGTGCGGAATATGCGCAGACAAAAGGCGTGCGGATCGGTATACAGAATCATGCGGATGCATTATCCACCGCAGACCAGACCCTTCGTCTGCTGAGGGCCATCAATCACCCCGGGGTAGGTTTGATCGTGGATACCGGCAGTTTCACCACCTCAGATCCATACACCGAGATAGCCATGACTGCCCCTTATGCGATCAACTGGCAGGTGAAGGAGCGTCTGCACGGCGAAGGTCCGGACAAAAAAACGGATATGCTGCGGGTCATGAAGATCATCCGGGCCTCCGGTTACAAAGGATTTGTGCCGGTGGAGACACTTCCGGAGAAGGGGAAGCCTTATGATCCTTTCGTTCGGGTTCCCATGTTGCTCACTGAAATGCAAACAGCCAGGGCAGCTGCGTACAAGTGATCAGATCACTTCACGGTCAGCGTTGTTCCACTGATCTCCACCGTTTTTTTCGTTAGTCCGCTGCCGGCGGGTCCTCCGGTCACAGCTCCGGAGATGTTGAAATTGGAGTTGTGTGCCGGGCAGTTGAAATTTTGCGTCTGCGGCTGAAATACCACGGTACTCCCTGCGTGGGGACAAACGGAAGAGAAGGCTGTGAAACTGGTAACAGCGTTTCCGGCCGCGATCCGAATGACGATCACCCCACCTCCAGCTACGAAATCATTCACGGAGAGCATCTGGTTTGCGAGGTTCACCGTCAGCAGGGCATTGTTGCCGGGCGTGGGATTTGGCGTCGGGCCTGAAGGATTCGCAGGAGTCGTTCCGTCCTTTGAGCATGCGGCCATCATGCATGCGACACAGGTCGTGGTGAGGCCTCCGGTCATGACTTTGAAGAATTCTTTGCGGTCCATGGCTAGGTTAATTTTTTTGATAACCCCGAGAACCTCCGCGTTGTTCACCCGTTTTCTGCATAAGCTCAGATTTCATGAGGCCTCGGCTCTTCGTCTGATTCACTCCTTTGATGTTGCGCATAGGCGGATGGGGTCATCTCGTAAATCTTCTTGAATTCCCGGCTGAAATATTTCCTGTCCGAGAACCCTACCATGTATGCCACTTCATAAACGGTCCTTTCGGGGTCGCAGAGGAGTTCAGCTGCCCTGCGCAATCTGATCGACTTGATGAAATCGTTCACCGAGAGTCCGGTCAGTGCCTTGATCTTCCGATAGAGCACCGGTTGGCTCATGGTGGCGTGCTTCGCAAGTGAGGCCACGTTGAATTCAGCATTGTCGAGGTTTTTTAGGATATGTGAGGACATTTCGGTGAGGAATTCATCCCTGACGGGCCTGTCTGCCGGGTTTTTTTCCGTCACGAGCATGTCATCCCGGAATACCTCTTGCAGTCTTCGCCTGTTATCGATGAGGTTGTTGATCTGCGTGATCAGCAATTTCAGGCTGAAGGGTTTGCTGATGTAGCCATCCGCCCGATGCTGCAGGCCGCTGATGCGGTCGTCCAGGGTAGCTTTTGCTGTCAGTAGGATGACGGGTATGTGGCTGGTCTCCCGATCCGACTTAAGCTGGTCGCAGAGCTGCAGTCCGTCCAACATCGGCATCATGATATCGGAAACGACCAGGTCAGGGATCTTGTTTCGGGCGATCTCCAGTCCCTGACTTCCGTCTTCCGCTGCCAGCACATCAAAGATCGGTGAAAGGGATTCTTCAAGCATTTGTCGCAGTTCGGCATTGTCTTCCACCACTAATATGAGTGCCTTGTCCGCCGGACCGGGCGACTCGATTCCTTCCGCGCTGCTGTCGGATATGACGCTGGCGGTCTGGGGCAAGATTTCCGGATCACCGGAGTATTCACGGAGCGCCGGGATGGTGACCATGAATTCTGTGAATCCCGTCTTGCCGGCTTTTCGATCCGCAGACCGTTCGCTTTGGGCAGAGATCTCTCCTTCGTGGAGTTCGACGATCCTTTTTGACAGGGCCAGGCCAATGCCATAGCCGGTGTTTTCCGTGCCGTGGTCGGTGACCTGGAAATAGTTATTAAAGATGCGGCCGAGGTTTGCCGGACTGATGCCGATGCCGGTATCCCTGATGGTGAGTACCACCCCCTGCCTGTGACGTTCCACCTTCATGTGTACCCGACCACCTGCCGGGGTAAACTTGATGGCGTTTGCCAACAGGTTGGATATCACTTTCCCAAATTGTGTCCGGTCTATGGATACCGTGATCGGTGTCCGGTTTTTGGGACATTCGAGGATCAGTCCCTTCGATTCCGCCATCGGCCTGAAGCCTTCCCCGATCTCCTGGCAGATCGCCACCATGTCTGTGGGCTCCCGCTTCAACCGCAGATATCCGCTCTCCGCCTTTCTGAAATCCAGCAGTTCCTGAACGAGTTCTGTCAGTTTTGTCGTGTGGTGCCGGACAGATGTCCAGATCGTTCGTGCCCGGTCGTCTTGCAACTCACCCGGATCCAGTCGCTCCAGCGGGCTGGTGATCAGGGTGAGCCGCGTCCTGATCTCATGGGAGATGTTGGTGAAGAAGTCCAGCTTGAACTGTTGGAGCAGTTGCTCCTGTTGGAAGCGATGCCTCATCACGGCATATCGGATAATGAAATACACGAGCAGGCCAGTGGCTGTCAGGTAGATGAGCCATGCCCACCAGGTGGCCCAGGGTGCCGGCCTGATCCGGATGGCCAGGAGGCGTTCCTCTTGTTCCCATATTCCGTCGTTGTTGGCCGCCTTGACCCTCAGGGTGTATGATCCGGCCGGGAGATTGGAATAGGTGGCCGTCCCGGTCTGGCTCTGATGCCATTCCGTTTCATATCCGTCCAGCAGATAGGCATACCTGTTTTTTCCCGGCTTGATAAAATTCAGTAGTCGGAAGTCGATGCTGAAATCGTTCTGATCATAGGAGATGCTGACTTCTTCCATGAAGTCTATATCGCGGTCGATGATGCCTGTACCATCCTGCGGGTTGATCGTCCGGTCTCCGATCCTCAGTGCGCTGAAGGCGATGTGACTGCGGAGATCGTTGCGTTGGATGTCGGCTGGGTTGAAATGCACGATCCCGTTCAAACCTCCGGCCAGGATCCCGCCATCGACCATCCGATAAAAGGCATTGGACGTGAAGTCATTGCCCGGAAGGCCGTCGTACACATTAAAGGAACGGATATCTCCTCTGGCGGGGTCGAAGCAGCAGAGCCCTCGGTTGGTGGCCAGCCAAACCCTGCCATTCAGATCCGTGATGACCGCCCTCACGTCGTCGGAAGGCAGTCCGTCCTTTTCCGAATAGCGGACGACCTTATTCTCGCCGGGCAGGATGCGAAAAAGACCCTTGTCTGCACTCCCGATCCAAAGCTGTTGTCGCTCGTCCTCGAAGATCGCGTTGATGCCGATATGCTCTGGCATGTCCGCCAGACCCGGGAACATCCGTGCCGTCTGCCTGAATCCACGGCTCCCGGGTGTCTTGACCTGTAGACCTCTTTCCGTCCCGATCCAGACATTATCCATTCTGTCGATACACAGCGCACGGATGTCATGTCCGTCGATATGTTGGTCGCCGGTCGAATCCGGATGAAAATGTACATAGGATTGGCTGACCTCGTTATACAGGTTCAGTCCGTCGTGCTCCGATCCGATCCAGAACTGACCGGATTTGTCCTGTCTGATCTGCACGATGTCGTTGCTGCAGATCCCACCGGCCTGCCGGGCTTTTCGTATGCGGGTGAAGCGACCGGTCGACGAATCGAGGAGATTGAGTCCACCGGCATGTGTGCCTACCCAGAGCCTGCCCTTGCGGTCGCGGTAAATGGTTTTCACCAGGTTCGATCCGATCGACTCTTCTTTCTTTACATCGAAACGATAGTGGGTGAACTGCCCGGTTTTTCCACTTCTGTAGTTGAGGCCGCCGCCATCCGTTCCGATCCAGAGCCCCCCGTCAGTATTTCCAAGGATGCTGCTGATGACATTATTGCTCAGACCCTGTTCACCATCACCGGCCTGAATGGTCTTGAACGGCGTATTCCGGGCATAGCAGATGTTTACCCCTCCGTAATAGGTGCCCGTCCAAAGATTTCCCGCCCGGTCCAGACAGATATCGTAAATGGAATTCTGAGAAAGGCTGTACCTGTCGCCGGGTATATGTCGGTAAACCGAAAACTCGTTATTTTTCGGCGACCAAACACAGAGTCCTTCCTGCGTTCCTATCCAGAGTCGGCCGGCAGCGTCCGCTTTGAGTTTTCGGATATAATCATGGGGAAGTTTCAGCGCCGGATCATCCGCACCTGCTATCCGGTAGAAATCTCTTTTTTCGGCATCAAAGCCGAAGAGACCTCCAATTCTTTAATACTCTTATCCAGGACGATGGTCTGAGCGCCTGTCTGTCCATTCGTGTCCGAAACCAGGTACAGCCCAAATTGACTTCCTGCCCAGATCCTGCCCCTACTGTCCTGGTGGATCGACCGGATCCTGAAATTCGAAGAGGAAGGGGCCTTGATGTTGGCCGGAAATGACGGAATGAACCGATCCAATTTCCGATCATGGGTGAACAATCCCTGTTCGGTACCCACCCAGAGCCTGTCATTCCGGTCCACCAGCAGGCTCAGGATATAATCATTCGACAGCCCTGCTCCGTTCGAGGCCGATCTGCGATAGACCTTGAAGGTTCGGGCATCGTACCTGTTCAGGCCGGCCGCCGTTCCGATCCACATGAATCCCTGTTTGTCCTGCGCAAAACTGAGTACGGAATTCTGTGACAGACCATCCTCTACCGTTAACCCGTGAAATTGGAGTTCCTGACCATGGGCATGGCCAATGACCATGCAGAGGCTGGCGGTCAGCCAGCAGACAAACATCCGCCTCATCAGATCACGATACGTCGATTGTCGGATCACCTTTACACGCCCTGTTTTCCTGTCTGTTTCCATATACCACTGATCATTGGTGAGCCTGTCACCGCATGACGGAAGTTAATGAATGATCCGATGTAACGTGGCCAGCCTGTTTAAGTTTTAAGCCTGCGCGTTAAACAGTACTCGAAATATGGATAGATAGGAACGAAAAAATCCATGCTAAATCCGGGATGACAGGATTTTCACCCCATTCATTTAGAATTATCCACCCTTTTGCCGTCAAAAATTCAGCACTTTAGATGTCTGAACAATGGAGCGTCTATGATGGACGTTCTTATTGACCTCCAATTGTAACCTTAAATGTTTCTTATGCCCAAACATGATTTCAGACGGTTGTTGTTTGCCGTTGCTGCCATTCTGCTTTCATTGACCGGTTTTGGTCAGACGCAGATCAAGGGTGTGATTTCTTCTGCCCGCGATAATGCCGGAATTTCCGGCGCGTCCATTATGAATTTGCGGACCAAGGCAGGCACGCAGACGGATGCTCAGGGTACCTTTGTTCTTTCAGCCAACACGGGTGATCGCCTGAAAGTCACCAGCATCGGATATCTGGACAAGGAACTGATCGTTCTGAAAGGCCAGACCACATTGAATATCACCCTCGAAGCGGCGGATGGCTCCATGGAGTCTGTCGTGGTCGTAGGTTATGGTACACAGAAGAAGGTGAACATGACCGGAACGGTTTCCATGATCACCGCCAAAGACATAGAAGATCGTCCGTTGACGAACCTTTCAACTTCCTTGTCCGGTTTGATGTCGGGTGTATCTGTCTCTCAGGGCAGTGGCCAGCCCGGATCCGATGGTGCGAGCATCATCGTACGCGGTCGCGGTACCCTGAGTGGCACGGCTCCGTTGATCGTGATCGACGGGGTGATCGGTGCGCTGGATGCAGTGAACCCGCAAGACGTAGAGTCTGTATCCGTGCTGAAAGATGCCGCTTCGGCTTCGATCTATGGCTCTCAGGCAGGTAACGGTGTCATCCTGATCACGACGAAGAAGGGAACACGTAATAAGTTGTCAGTCAATTACATGGGAACCTTTTCCACTACAGCGCCCATGAATATGCCCCGGCTGGTGACCAACTATGCCGAACACATGCGACTGACCAACGAAGCGCATACCAACCTTGGTCAGGCAGCGAAGTACAGCGCCCTGACGATCAATGCCTGGGACTCTGCCAGCAAGATCCCCAATTCATTAACACCATCCGGTGTACCCAATTTTCTGGCTTACCCGAATACGGATTGGGCAGATGCCTTCTTTTCGAAGTTATTGGTCCAGAATCATAACCTGTCGATCAACGGAGGTTCCGACAAGACCACCTACCTGCTGTCGGTTGGTTATCTCAACAACCAGGGTACCATCGAAAATACCTGGAGCCAGCGCTTCCAGTTTCGTTCGAACCTGGAATCCCGTGTCAACAAATACCTGACGGTGGGAACGCAGACCTTTGCGATGTTCCAGAACGATGCGATGGGCAACGTCACCGATGCCTTCAACTTCTTGCGTCAGACGACGCCCGGCATCGTACCTAAGTATCAGGGAAGGTTTGGCTATGCTCAGACTTCCGAAGAAAATCAGCAGGCCAACAACGTGTTCTCCTTCCTGAACAACCGTCTCGGTAAGGATCAAACGTCGAGATTCAATACCACGCTCTACGCTACGCTGAACATCATCAAGGGGCTGAGCTTTGAGACCCGCGCCAACTACCAGATGCGTCAGAATGAATCGCGTAGCCGGAATAACCCTGCTGCCTCAGAGCGCTGGAATTTTGCCACCAACACGCAGATGTCGTTCCCCCAGATCCCGGCGAACCTTTCTTCCAGCTATGGTTATGATAAAAACTATCAGATCACGATCGATAACGTTTTGCGTTATACGACGACCATCGGCCGGGATCATGATCTCTCCGCCTTTGTGGGATACAACCAGCTTTACTACAACTATTATAACCTCTCTGCCTCCAAGCAGGGCCTGATCGATTATGATCTGTATGTACCGAGTACGGTGCTGAATCCGACCAATACGACGGGTTCTGAGAATGACTGGGCCATCCGTTCGCTTTTCGGCCGCGTGAACTATGCCTTCAAAGGCAAATATCTGCTGGAAGGAAACCTGCGTTATGATGGTGTTTCACGTTTCTCACCATCTACTCGCTTTGGTTACTTCCCTTCGGCTTCTGCCGGTTGGAGGATCTCCGACGAGAAGTTCATGCAGTCTGTCAAATGGATCAACAACCTGAAACTTCGTGCTTCCTGGGGTGAACTGGGTGCCTATGCCTCCGGTAACTACGATTGGCAGGCGACCTATTCGACCAACCTTTATTCCTTCAATAACGTACAGGCTTCCGGTTTGGCCATTGGAAGATATGCCAACCCTGATCTGCGTTGGGAAGCGACCAATATCAAGAACATTGGTTTTGATGCGTCGTTTTTTGGAAATAAGCTGAATGTTGAATTCGATGTGTTCCGTCGGAATACCAACGGTATCCTGTCATCCATCACCATTCCCATCACGGCGGGTACGGCTTCCGCTCCGACGGTCAACCTGGCTGCTGTACAGAATCAGGGCTTTGATCTGACTGTGGGCACGCGCGGTACGGTGGCCGGCATCCGTTACAACATCAACGGTAACTTTGCCTATACCCAGAACAAGGTGACCCAATTCCGCGGAAAGCTCGTGGAGGGCTACGTTACAGATGCTACCGGTGCCAAAGTGTATCAGTCCAATCTGAGTGCGGTATACAATTCCGGTGCGCTGGAAGACAAGCAGATCAACGAGCATTATATCTATAAGATATATCGGGGTAATGGCACCTATTTCAACGCCGATGGCACCGTAAATATCGGCGGCGGTCCTAAGGATGGGATGCTGCGCACGGCTGACGACCTGAAATGGGCTCAGGCCATGCTGGCTGCAGGTTACAGGCTGCGTCCGGGTAACTCCGTTCGCAGGGATGCCATCTGGTATGGTGATCTGTTGTATGCTGATCTGAACGGAGACGGAGATTACGGAAACTCTTTCGACCGTCAATTCACCGGTACGTCTGCTTTACCCAAATTCATTTTCGGCTTGTCAGGCGATCTAAGCTGGAAGCAGTTCGATATCTCCTTCATTTTCTCCGGTGCAGCCGGACATCAGCTGCAATTTGTGAATGTGAACGGTTTCAACGGATCATCGGTGGTTTGGGGTAACCATGTCAGCGCCGATGTGGCGGCAGACCGCTACTTCTTCAATGATGCAGATCCCAACGATCCCAAGAATAACATCAATGGTAAGTACACACGTCTCAAGGTGGCTGATGGTCAGAATACCGTTGCCTCCGACTGGTGGTTGTACGATGCCACCTGGGTGAAGCTCCGCAATCTTCAGTTGGGCTATAATCTGCCGGCTTCATTAGCGAAAAAGGCACTCATCCAGCGTGCCCGTATATTCTTCAGCGGTGAAAACTTGTTCATGATCACACCGTTCCCGGGTCTGGATCCGGAAATGGGTACCGGATTCACGTATCCGACCATGAAGCAGTATGCCGTGGGTCTGAATGTTACTTTCTAAGCTTCTAAAAAGATTTTACATATGAAACGAATCATCATATCCCTTTCCCTGATCTCCCTGGTGCTGGGCGGCTGCAAGAAGGACCTGTTGGACACGACGCCTTACGACCAGCTCAGCAGTGAAAATATGTGGTCTACCGATAACCTGACGGTATTGGGCGTAAACGCTATATATAGTGCGATGCGTCTTGGCCAGAACACCGGTTCCGCCTCTGGCGTGGAACTGTATCAGTATGACAGATATGCCGTTGCCGGCATGCAGCGCGACGGAACGGATGCTATGCTGCTCGGAACCATCACCCCCGGTAATGCCCTCTTCAGCACCAATTGGCGTAATTTCTATGAAGGAGTTATTCGTGCCAATGACGCCATCGCCAACATCCCGAAAAAATCTCCTTCTCCGGATGCCAAGAAGGCCCGGTTGATCGCAGAATCCAAGCTGTTACGAGCGTATTTCTATTATCGACTGAACCAGGTGTGGAAGGGTGTCCCCATCTATCTGGAACCGTTCGCCTATACAGAGGCGACCAAGCCCCGTTCCACGGAGCAGCAGGTATGGGATCAGGTCATCAAGGATCTGACGGAAGCCATCAATGAAACCAACCTGCCCAATAGGTATGCGAAGGGTAACATCGATTACGGACGTGTGACCAAGGGAACGGCCTATGCGCTTCGTGGAAAGGCGTATCTCTACATGAACAAATGGGCGGAAGCGGCTGCCGACTTCGCCCAGGTGATGGCCGTTCATCCTTCGGTTCCTGCTGGAACACCTACCTGGTTTCCCCCAACGGTGTTGACCTGTTCGAGAATACAGATGGTAGCAAATTCGACTGGGATAAAGTTATTCCCGGCTTTAAGGCCATGAACACCCGTGCCCGCCAGGTCTATTTCCTTCGGGATAACATGACCACGGCGGAACGCACGGCACGTCAAAACCTGGGTGCAGATATGACAAAGTACCTGCCCACCGGTAATGAAGCGCGTATCAAGGCAGCTTTTGAAAACCGAGACCCTCGTTTGGCTGCATCTGTGATCACTCCGTATTCTACATATAACGGATTGTTCAGTAATGTGCCTGCTACGGTTACCAGTCGTTTCCCCTTCCGGGCAGAAGCTGCGACCAATGGTGACCTTCGCACCGATACGCAGGCGGAGTTCTACTACCTGCACCGCAAATTCGTCTATGAAGGCAACGCAGAACTGCTGAACCGTGCGTTTGGCCCGATCGACTTCCCCATCATTCGCTACGCCGACGTTCTGCTCAACTGGGCGGAAGCTCTGAACGAGGCCAATGATGTCACCGGTGCCATCGCGAAAGTCAATGAAGTGCGTGCCCGTGTCGGCATGCCCGCCCTTCAGCGCACCGACGCTACCAAACCGACTTTCGTGACCGGACAGGCTGATCTGCGCGAACGCATCCGCAATGAGCGCCGCGTGGAGTTCATCAACGAAGGTGTCAACTACTTCGATGAGCTCCGCTGGAAATCCTGGAAGTCTACGAAGTTCGACGGGGCTAATGGTCTGCGCAGCATCTGGGGTGCCAATATCGCCAACTACACCTGGGGTGGAGACCATTTCTACACCTGGCCCATCCCGCAGGCTGAGATACAGATCAATCCGAATCTGACCCAAAACCCGGGCTGGCCCAACTGATCTTCCTATGAGGACAGGGGGCATGCATCAACGCGTGCCCCCTTCTTATATACTTATATTTATTTTCCCGCTGATCATGAGATCCATTCGCATCTTGCTGCTGTCATCCATTACGATCTTCAGTGCCTGTAAAAAGGAACAGTCCCCGGCTCCAACTCCGACACCAACACCCAACCCAACGGTCACGGATACCCGATTTCCCGTGAACCTGATCGTAGACTCACTCACGCTGGAGGATATCCGATCTACGGCCATCAGTAACACTGACATGGCCGGTGGTGTCACCAGCATCATCATGAGCCCCGCTGCCAATGCACTGGCGCGGTCTCCGCAGCCCTACGTTGAAGGTAACAGTACTAATTTCGATGACATCTCTGCACAGGGTCGCGACATGCGCTCCATGGCCGTTCGCTGGCTATATACGTATCGTACCACACCAGATGCCGCCAAGCCTTATTTCGACAAGATCGTGGCGAATCTGCTTGCCTGGGTCAACGCCGGTAATAAGGTCGCTAATCCGATCCATTCACCAAATGAAACGAGTTACCTGGGCTTTTATGAAGCCTATTCTGTCGTCCGCAGTCGCATGACCTCGGCCGACCGCACCAAGGTCGATAACTGGATCGGCGCACGCGCATTCGCCTATCAGTCTTATCCTCCGCGCGTGAATAACTGGGAGACGATCCGCCTGAACCTGTTGTATTATTTCGGTTACATCCTGAACGACCAAAGCGTACTCACTGCGGCAGGAAATGCCTATACCACCCTGCTTAATGTAAATCTGATGGCCGGCGGCAAATCCGAAGACCTGATCAATCGGGACGCCTTCGCCTATCATGCATATAATCTGCTGTTCTACGCCCGAATTCTGCGGGTAAAGAGTCTGTATGAGGGGGCGGCTGCCATGCAGACCTTCAAGAACCGTAAGAACAACATCAACGTCTCTCTTCAAAACCTGGTCGATTACTGGAGGCCTTTTCTGATCGATCCTGCCAATAACGTACATCTGGAGTTCGTCAATACCCAATACGCGCCCGACAAGACCCGGTCTGATTATAACAAGCCCTATGTTCCGTCCAGTTCGATGTATGTGCTCGATGAGTTGCTCTATGCTTTCCCCGAAGTGAAAAACTACATGATCTCCATCCAGCCAACGACGGCCCGACATAATGGCCGCCTCAGCAGCTTCCTGTATTGGCCAAAATGATGTAAGTTCAGGATATCCAAAAGATCGATATGAAAAAAATGTTCCGAATCTGTGCGTTATTCTTCTGTCTGATCACCGCGTCTGCTGCATTCGCCCAGAAAGGGCTGCTCGCCAAGCGACTGGCCGGACGGGATGTGGCTACTTTGCTGTTGCCTGTATCCAAGTGGGTGACCTACCCCGCTTATGCTGATCGATCAGGTTGGGACAAGCTGACGGGATCCCGCCGGGAAGAGATCATCAAGGAGGGAGAAAAGTATTTGAACTATGAATGGAAGGTCGTGAAGGCGACCGACTACCTCGCCTTTGAGCGGACGGGCGACCGGGAGATCATGCAACAACCATTCGGGAAGAATAACACGGCCTTGGGTGCGCTCTTCATCGCCGAATTGGCCGAAGGGAAGGGACGTTTTCTCGACCAGATCATCAACGGCGTCTGGCATACCTGCGAAATGAGCACCTGGGTGCTGTCTGCGCACCTGCCCGTGCAGCGTTCCAAGCGTTCGCTCCCGGATGTCGGTGAAACGATCATCGACCTGACTTCAGGGGATCTTTCCTCGATGATGGCCTGGATCCATCATTTCCTGTCAGGCGCCTTCGACAAGGTGAACCCTGTTATCTCCGCACGCATCCGCCAGGAGGTTAAGGATCGCATGCTCGATCCTTATCTTGCCCGTTCCGACTTCTGGTGGATGGCACTATCCGGCAACCCCGACCAGATGGTCAATAACTGGAATCCCTGGTGCAATTTCAATGCCCTGACCTGTTTTCTGTTGATGGAACCTAATGCCAAGCGGCGTGCCGATGGTGTCATGAAATCAATCGCCTCCACCGAGAAGTTCATTGACTACACCAAGGATGACGGCGCCTGCGAGGAAGGCCCTTCCTATTGGGGACATGCTGCCGGCAAGATGTACGACTATCTGCAGATCCTTTCCTATGCCACCGGCGGCAGCCTCGATATCTTCCAGGAACCCAAGATCCGCAACATGGGCGAATACATCGCCCGTTCCTATATCGGTGACGGATGGGTAGTGAACTTCGCCGATGCCTCCGCCAAGGGTGGTGGCAATGCGGGTGTGATCCATCGATATGGAAAGGCGGTCGGCAGCACAGAGATGATGTCCTTTGCGGCCTATCTCGACCGCCGCAGCCCGCATCGCGGGATCGAGGAGCGCGATCTGTTCCGTGCCCTTGAAGGATTGCAGTACGATTCAGATCTTGATAAGTCCACCCCGGCGATGTCCAAAGCACCCTGGTCGTGGTACCCGCAGACGGAATTCTGCTACATGCGTTCCGGCGAGGCCTTCTTCGGAGCCAAGGGTGGCTACAATGCCGAAAGCCACAACCACAATGACGTGGGGAGTTTCGTTTATTTCGTAAAAACCAGTCCCATCTTCGTGGATGCGGGCGTTGGCACCTATACCAAATTTACCTTCAGCAGCCAGCGCTACTCGATCTGGACGATGCAGAGTAACTATCATAACCTGCCGATGATCAATGCCACACCCCAGAAGGATGGTCGCAACTTCCGCTCCCGACAGGTGAACTTCGATACGGCTCGCCGCACGCTGTCACTCGACATCGCCGGAGCCTATCCAACAGAGGCTGCCGTGAAAACCTGGCAGGTAGACTACAACCTGTCGGCAGACGGATTGCTGGATATCCGCCATGCTTTTGAACTCTCGGAAGCCAAAGCAGCCAATCACCTGAACTATCTCTGTGCCGTGAAGCCTGACATGATCAGCCCGGGTGTGATCCGACTGAAGAACGGTAATGCTGTCGTGGAATTGAATTATGATGCCAAGGTCTTTGAACCTTCGGTAGAGAAGGTCGTGATCGACGATGTACGACTCAGCCGTGTCTGGGGCGATGCCCTGTACCGCCTTACCCTCAAAGCCCTGAAGGCCACTCCGAAGGGTAAATACAAGATCACTGTAAAACCCGTTTGACCCCACCTATAACCCACACATGATGAAAAGACACATCCTGTTCCTCCTGGCCGGACTCAGCGTCCTGCAAATCACCCAGGCACAGCCGTTGTCCGGAGAAAAGCTCCGTGCAAAGCTGCGCGAAAACCTAACCCTGGCGCAATCGCAGTACAAGCTGTTGCATGCGAATATCCCGGCCGACCGTATGCCGCAGAATTTCGACATCAACACCGGCACCATGAAGACCAGCGACACCAAGTGGTGGTGCAGTGGTTTCTTCCCCGGCACACTTTGGTATCTGTATGAGTATGGCAAGGATAAGGAGATCCTGAACATCGCCGAAGCCCGGCTTAAACAGATGGAGCCCATCAAACACTTCACGGGCAACCACGACCTGGGCTTCATGATGTACTGCTCTTACGGAAATGCCTATCGTATCACCGGTCGTCCTGAGTTTCGGAAGACCATCGATACGGCGGCCATGTCGCTGGCCACGCGCTATCGTCCTTCGATCCAGTCGATCCAGTCCTGGGATTCGAGCAAGAACTTCAAGTGCGCCGTCATCGTTGACAATATGATGAACCTCGAACTGTTGATGTTCGTCAGCAACAACGGGGGGGACAAGCGTTTTCGCGATATTGCGGTGACGCATGCCAATACCACGATCGAGCGCCAGTTCCGTCCGGATAATGCCGCTTACCATGTGCTCGACTATTCCCTCGCCAACGGCGGTAAGCTGTTGCGTAAGACGACCTGGCAGGGTGCCCATGATACATCCGCCTGGTCGCGCGGACAGGCCTGGGCGATCTACGGCTACACGACGATGTATCGCATGACGAAGGATGTGCGTTACCTGGATCAGGCCCGTAAGTTGGGTGCGTTCATGCTGAATCACCCGCGGATGCCGAAGGATGGCATTCCCTGGTGGGATTACGATGCAGCGGACATCCCCAATACCCTGCGTGATGCTTCTGCCGGATCCATCATGGCTTCCGCCTTCATCGAACTCGCCGGATATGTATCCGGTGCGGAGCAGAAGCGTTACATGGGTGCGGCGGAAAACATCCTCACCACCCTGTCCAACGATACTTATCTCGCCAAACCCGGTACCAACGGAGGTTTCCTGCTGAAGCGGAGTGTGGGCGCGCTGCCGTTGAAGGGTGAGGTGGACGTGGCGTTGACTTATGCCGACTATTAGTTTGTGGTGGCGATGATGCGTTACCTGGCGTTGAAATAATCACAGATTGCATTAACTTGAAGATCCCCGGAGGAAGGTGTTAACACACCACCCGGGGATCTTTCATTTTCATCCAAAAACCGTTTGAGACATGGGTCATCTATCCACATCCCGCAGACGTTTTCTGCACCAGTCGATTTTCGCCGGTTCAGGACTTTTCCTGGCCACGGTTCCGGGTGTTGGATTTGAGCGGTCACCGATGCCTCAAGTGGATGGTCGTCGAGTAGGCATCATCGGTCTGGATACTTCGCATGCGCCTGCCTTCACCAAGGCGCTGAATGCAGCGAAGCCGGCACCTGAATACGCCGGTTTCCGGGTGACGGCCGCTTATCCGCATGGGAGTCGCGACATTGCATCGAGTGTGGAGCGTATCCCTGCTTACACGGAGCAGGTCAAGCAGATGGGTGTGGAGATCGTTGATTCGATCGATGCGCTCCTCTCGCGGGTGGATGTGGTGTTGCTGGAGACCAACGACGGGCGGTTGCACCTCGAGCAGGCGCGCAAGGTCTTTGCTGCCGGTAAGCCGGTGTTCATTGATAAGCCTGTTTCGGCTTCGTTGAAAGATGCCGTCGCCATCTACGCGGAGGCACAGCGGGCGGGTGTGCCCGTGTTTTCTGCCTCTTCCCTGCGTTACACCCCGAATGTTCAGGAGGCGGCCGGCGGAAAGGTCGGTCAGATCCTGGGTGCGGATACGTATAGTCCCATGAAGGTTGAACCCACCCATCCTGATCTTTTCTGGTACGGTATCCACGGCGTGGAGACGCTCTATACCCTGATGGGTACAGGCTGCGAGACCGTCACCCGCGTAAAGGGCAGGGATGCGGATATCGTCACCGGCGTATGGAAAGACGGAAGGGTCGGGGTATTCCGCGGGATCCGCGAGGGTAAGGCCGACTATGGCGGGACGGTGTACGGGTCGACGGGCATCATGACCGTCGGGCCGCATGTTGGCTACAATCCCTTGTTGCTGAAGATCATCGAATTCTTCAAATCGGGCGTAGCGCCGGTGAAAGCTGAGGAGACGCTCGAGATGTTCGCCTTCATGGAGGCGGCGGACGAGAGTTTGAGGAAGAAGGGTCGGGAGGTGAATGTGGCGGAGATGCTTCGGAAAGCGGGTGGTTGAGTGCTAATGCGTTTTTTTGATCGATTGTCTGACTCATAGGATCGAATCGATCTCTTGCCAGCATACGAAGTTAATGTCCGGGTTTTCTGTTGACGTGCTCACTCCCTGATACAGGAGAATACTCTGGAATGTGGGTTGATATTTCTTCCAGTACTGGAGTCCCCTCAACAAGCTTCGGTCGGGTTTGGCTGCAGATTTGATCTCAATGGCCAGGGGTCCTGTATCTTTTTCAAGGATGAGATCGACTTCGTTTCCCATGTTTTCTCTGAAATAGTAAAGACCGTTGTTGTCACCCAGGTTGCACCTGTTCTTCTTGATCTCAGCAATGCACCAGTTTTCGAAAATGGCACCTGCCATCGGATGATTTTTTAATGCTGTCTTTGAAGAACTCCTCAACAGCGCGCAAAGGAGTCCGGTGTCATGGAAATATATCTTAGGACTTTTGACAACCCTCTTATTTAGATTGTTATACCACGGTTGCAGCTGAAAAAGGATGTAACTGTTTTCCAGGAGTCCCAGCCAGGATTGAATGGTTTTGGTATCCACTCCTACTTGTCTGGATAACTCATCCCGGTTAAGTATTTGCCCGGCGAGGTTGGCGCAGAGGTAGACAAAACGGTTGAAGGCCGCCAGGTTTTGAATGTACCTGAGTTGTCTGACATCTCTTTGGATATAGGTTTGAATGTAGCTATCCAGCCATTTTTTCGGGTTTAATTGTTCCGCCCATATTTCAGGATATCCTCCCTTGATCATGTTTGTCATGAGGTCATCCACCGGTTGTTGAGCTTCTTTCAGTTCCTGTGAACAGGGTTTTACTGATTGTTGTTTTACCACTTTGGCGCGGCCCTGTGATGCATAACGCTCTGAATTGCGTCAGAGAATATCGGGCTTCTTCCATGATGCTTCGTATGATCATGAATTCCAATTTTGTAGAATTATACAAAAATGGAATCTTACTCCAATATTTCAGAATTATACAAAAATGGATCTTACCTGAAATAGAAACCTCTTAAAATTGGTGGATCGTTTTCTTTCGTTCAGTAATTATGAATCCAAACGTAACCAGCCCCATCATCCTTTCTAAGGGACTGACATAATATATCAGCAGTTCGGCCCATCTAACCTATCGGTCAATAAAAAAGCCCATGACGCAACCGTCATGGGCTTTTGCTGTAGGGGGAGGAGTCGAACCTCCACGGGGACGTTAGCCGCTGCACAAGATTGTAGAAGGCGCTACCTTCAACCTACTGGTGGTCAACCCCAGTCGGTCCGCACGTCTGCGGATCGGCGTTATGCAGTGTTTATCCGGAATCCCCCACCCCCGAGACAAGAGGGCATGTCTGCCAAGATTTCATCACCCCACAGTGTAAAGAGCCGCGATCCATCGGATCAACAAGACAAAATTAGGCAAAACGGCTTAATCAGGCAAAATAATTCAAACAATATTTGTAAATATTGGAAAAAGTTTAATAAATTGCGTATCATTATAGAAAACGTTCAAAATACGAATAGCGTATGGCTGCCAAATTAAATCTTGACAAACTGGACCTCCAGATCATCCACGAAATGATGGATGATGCCGGCATATCCTATGCCGATCTGGGCAAGAAGTTATTTGTTTCCGGCGGCACGATCCATGTCCGTATCAAAAAACTGCAAGAGATCGGCATTGTCCGGGGCACAAAGCTCAATGTCGATCTTAAGCTGCTGGGCTACGATATCACAGCTTTTGTAGGTATTTACCTGGAAAAAAGTTCACTCTACGACCAGGTCGCAGAGGACCTCAGGAAAGTCCCGGAGATCGTGCGCATCAATTACACGACCGGGAATTATAGTATGTTCATCGAGATCGTCGCCCGCGACATCAACCAGCTTCGGTATGTGCTGCACGACCAGCTGCAGAAGATCCGCGGGATCGAACGCACCGAAACCCTCATCTCCCTGGAGGAAAGCCTGAACCGGAATGTGCGCGTCACGGGTTGATGCATAGTTTTGCAGACCTGGCATTCTCGCGGTTTTCTTCAACCCACTCCTTTGCAAAAGAAGTTCCTTGGTGCGATGTTCCTGATGATGGTGCTGAACGTACTGGTCAAGCCGGTATGGATCTTCGGCATCGACCGGGGGGTGCAGAACATCACGGGCTTCGGTGACTACGGCCATTATTTCGCCCTGCTGAACTTCTGCATGGTGCTCGGTTTCATGCTCGATCCGGGCATTCACATCCATGTCAACCGGGTGATGTCGGCCCAAAAGTCAGACCACCCCGACATCTTCTCGGATGGTCTTTACGCGAAATTGCTGCTCACCGGTATTTACTTCGTTGTTGTTTCCCTGATGGCTTTGCTGGCCGGATTTTCGGATCTGCGGCTGCTGGCCTCGATCATGATATTACATGCGTCGATGAGCCTGCTCGGCTACCTTCGGATTCATCTTACGTCGGGTCAGCGTTTTCGGGCAGAAGGACTGTTATCGGTGACTGATAAATCGATCGTGATCCTGACAGTTGGTGCCATGTTGTTATGGCCTGAGCTGTTTGGTCGGATCACCATTGGTCGCTTTGTTACGTTACAGATCGCCGGCATCTTCATCGCCATCGGTTTATCTGTCTGGTTCATTTTCCGAAGTGGAGCAGGTTTCAAGGTCCGGCCTTTCCGCGGATTCCGGCGTGAGCTGATATTTTCAAGCATTCCTTTTGCGCTGAATGTCTTCTTGATGACGATCGTACTGCGGATGGATGGTATCCTGCTGGATCGTCTGCATCCGGAGGGGGCGCGTGAGGCGGGACTTTATGCTTCCGGATTTCGGATCCTGGATGCTTTCAGTATGATGGGTACGCTGGCAGCAGGTTTTTTGCTGCCCTTCGTGGCCCGGCACTGGCCGAACGTCAGGGCCTTTGGTCATGCTGTTACGGTATCGCGACGTGCTCTGATGTGTGCCGCAATTCTGATCGCGTCCATCGGCTTCGCCATTCCGGGTTGGCTGACGCAATTTTTATATCATCGATCCGATCCATCGATCATCCATCTGATGCGGGTGATCCTGCTCGCCCTGCCTGGGCTCTCGCTGGTGAGTATCCATGGCACGCTGCTGACGGCTACCGGGCATATCCGCCAATTCATATATGTCAGTGCCGTCATGGCACTGACCAGTCTGGTGTTGAATGCCTTGTTCATTCCGCAATATGGCGCGATCGCCTGTGCCGTGATCGCCGTAGCGGTGCAGTCGCTCTACGCGATCTTGCTGATCCTGATGACGCGCCGACATCAGGGCATCGGTCTTCCGGCCTTTGAGGTCATGTCTTACGGATTCGTGGGACTCATGGGATACGGTGCCATCCGGACGATGGTGTTTTATCAGGTACCCGTGCCCGTTAGTGTTGCCATATCGGTGGTGCTGACCGGCCTGCTCTTCTATGCCACACTGGGCTTCGGCCTGAAGGATCTGCGCAGGCTGCTGCGGTCCTGATACCGGATTAAGTGTAAAAGAGATCCTGTTCGGAGGGCTTTACATCTGTCAGAGCGCTAACTTTACCGCCACCAAAGCCCGACCATAGATGATCCAAGACATCAAGGATATCGTCATCAGACACCGGAGATTCCTGCTCCTGGCGGTCGCCCTGCCTACGCTGACCGCATTGGTCATCAGTCTGATCATCCCGAAACAATATCTCTCCAAAGCCAGTGTACTGCCTGCCAATTCACGGTTCAGTGATAAATCGAGGTTTACGGCCGAGGAGATCACTGAACTCTATTCGGTCTTCAGTTCGGGTGATGACCTGGATCGACTCTACGCCACAGCCCGGTCATGGCCGGTGATGATGAAGATGGTGGACAGTTTCGGATTGATCAAACACTACAAGATCCGGAAGTCGGATGAAAAGGGCAGGGAAGAGGCGTTGAGGGTCTTCCGGACCAAGTGCGGCATCTTCAAGACCGAATACGGAGAAATGCATGTGAAGGTCACGGATCGCGACCGGGTATTGGCAGCGGCCATTGCCAATGCCATGGTATTCCAGACAGAGCGTGCACATCAGGACCTCTATCGGGATTATTATTCTACTACCCTGCGAAAGCTGGAGTCGTCCTATGCGACCTTGCAACTGACGGATGGGGATGTCCGCGCCGGCGATAGCAGTCGTCCTGTGCCGGGTGTGCCTACCCATCAGCTGGATTACTACCGGCGTGCGATCACGGATATCCGCATGGCCCTCCTGAACCCGCCTCCTGCGCTGGTGATGCTGGAGCGTGCCGTTCCATCGGTCAAGGCGGAAAACCCAAAGGTGGTGGTTAATGTCGTGGCCACCTTCCTGGTGAGCCTGTTCACTGCCTTTGCCATGGTGTTGCTGCTTCCCGGTTTCAAGAAAGCCTGACGGGTTGAACCGCACCGCTCACATATCGGTCCTGCTGACGCCGAATGTCCTGATCCTGCTGGCCATGATGGCTGGTACGCTGGCAGCTGTTGTGACCCATAGCATGATCTTCCTCGCTGCCGGTCCGGTTGCCCTGGTTGCCTGGATCGGGCTGCAGGATATCCGGCGTATTTATTTCCTGTTGCTGGCGACGATCCCTTTCTCCGCGGAGATCGATCTGACGGCTACCCTGGGCACGGACCTTCCCGATGAACCGCTCATGTGGTTCATGACGGTGTTGATGGCCCTGCATTTTCTGTTGTACCGCGACCGCTTTCGGGGTGGCCGGATGGATGCCGTCATCCTGCTGCCCTTGTTGTTCCATCTGATTTGGATTGCGTTCAGCAGTCTGCTGTCAAAGCATGTACTGCTTTCCTTCAAGTTTTTGGCGGCAAAGCTTTGGTATGTGACGGCCTTTGTGCTGGGCACCTGGTATTGCCTGCGCGACCGGCGGGATGTGCTGCGTGCCTTGAAGATCCTGGGGATATCAATGTTTTGTTCGCTCTGTTTCGTGCTGATCAAGCATGCCTGGCTGGGCTTTGCTTTCGACAGCGCCAATCGGAGTGTGGAGCCTTTGTACCGCAATCATGTGAATTACGGAGCCCTGCTGGTGACCACGATGTCGATCCCCGTTGGGGCCTGGTTTGTATTTCCGGCACAGCGAAGGTGGCTGCGCTGGTTCATCGGCTTCGCACTGTTTTTCACTTACTCCCGCGGTGCCTGGGTAGCTGCGATGATTGGTGTGTTGGCCGTCTTTGCCTTGCGGCAGCGCATCTTCCATTGGCTGGCGGCAGCGGCCGTGGCCATGGTGGTGGGAGCGGCCATCTATTTCCTGCAAGACGATCGCTATCTTGAGTATAGTCCGAATTACGAACGCACGATCTGGCACAGTGATCTGGGCCAGCACATGCAGGCGACGTACAAGATGACCGATATCTCATCGATGGAGCGTTTCTACCGATGGATCGCCGCCGTACGGATGCTGGAGGGGAATACACTTTATGGCTACGGCCCGAATTCATTCTATCACGCATACCGGCCATTCACGGTTCGATCCTTTCAGACCTATGTGAGCGACAATCCGGAGCGATCGACCGTACACAACTATTTCCTGTTGATCCTCGTGGAACAGGGTATCCCGGGCCTGCTGGTTTTTTGCCTGCTTCTTTATGTGTTGCTCAGTGCCGCCCATCGTCAATATCATGCTGCCGATGATCCGTTCGATCGCGCCATTGCGGCGGGCATACTGGCTGTTTTATCCATGATCATCATCCTGAACATGCTCAGCGATCTCATCGAAACCGACAAGGTCGGATCGATCTTTTTCATCTGCATCGGCCTGTTGCTCCGCCGTAAACCAGCCCATTGACCTCTGCGTTCCTTCTTTTCTCCTTTCTCCGCGCTGGACGCTAAAAAAATACCCCGCACAAGGCGGGGCATGAGCACTAAGAATAGATCGTATTATGCCGTTCCGCCACTGGAAGCCAGCAGGATGACCAGGAGAACAACCCAGGCAC
>JAJTFQ010000017.1 GCA_021299955.1 Chitinophagaceae bacterium | reverse complement strand
AGCCCCCATGACGCGCCCGGAGAGTCCCTTCAGTATGAAATCAAATTTCTGACGCAGACCCACGTTCAGATTGAGAACGTTATTCGAGAACCGGTCAAAACCATCAAAGAAGGTGCCCAGCGCGTTCCGGCCATTGGCACGCGCCAGCGTGATGACCTTACCATCCCACATGCCCGGTGTACCATTCGTCGCCGCCGCCAGTATATCCAGGAACGGAGATCCACCCGGTGAACTTCTGTTGGCCGAAAAGCCGCCGATCTGGATGAATGCTTTCGTCGACTTTGAAATGTCCAGATCAAGATTGGATCGGAAGTTCAGCCTTTTGTACAGATCATTGTTATTGTAATCCTTCACG
This sequence comes from Chitinophagaceae bacterium, assembly GCA_021299955.1. Lineage (GTDB taxonomy): Bacteria > Bacteroidota > Bacteroidia > Chitinophagales > Chitinophagaceae > Pollutibacter. The sequence goes on along the minus strand of JAJTFQ010000017.1, from coordinate 28,300 downwards.
AACTGCTTCCACAATCCCTGCTGGTCAAGGTATCCGAGTGAAACGAAATACTTGGCAATGCTCGTACCACCGGAAATATCTACGTTGTGCTGCTGCTGCTGGGCCGTCTTATGCATCATGAAGTCAAGCCAGTCGATGCTGGGATAAAACAAGGGATCCGAACCATCCTTGAACTTCTCTAACTCATCTGCGGTGAACATGGGTGTGGCCGTCGGGTTGTCGTTCAACTGCGCCTCAAGCTGCAGTCTGGAGAAGTCATAGCCGTTCAGGAATTTCGGCAAACGGGTGGGAACCTGCAGTGCATAGTTCCCGGTGTAGTTGATCTTGGCGGGACCTTCCTTCCCCTTGAGCGTTGTCACAAGGATGACACCGTTTGCACCACGTATACCATACACGGCAGTAGATGCGGCATCTTTCAACACGGAGATCGATTCCACTTCGTTCGGATCGATCCGGGAAAAGGGACGCTCCACACCATCCACCAATACCAGTGGCCCGGCATTGCCATTGTCGAGGGTCCCGATGCCCCTGATCCTAAGCGTGGTTTCATCATTGCCTGGTTGTCCGCTCCGCTGAACAGACAACAATCCCGGTACACGACCCACCACCGCCGCCGTCAGGTTCGGAACAGGTGCCTTCACAAGATCACTGCCCTTGACCGTGGAGATGGCACCCGTGACGGTTGCCTTCTTCTGACTGGCATACCCCACCACCACCACCTGATCCAGACTGGAAGATGAAGGTGTGAGGGTGATCGTGGAGCCTGTGGTGTTACCCACGACGAAATCACGGCTTTCGTAGCCCACATAGGTTATCTGTAAAACGGAAGATGCTCCGGCGACATTGATGGAGAAGGTACCGTCCGACTTTGACTGCACGGCATTCGATGTGCCTTTTTCCGTGATGGTGCATCCACCCAGATATTCGCCCTTATCATTCGTAAGACGTCCGGTAAAGCTGATCCGACCGATCTGCTGCTGCATGTACGCATCTGCAACAGTGTTCATCGACCACGCATCCCCTTAAAGAAGCATGGTAGAAAAAAACAACATACCGACGATGCGACTGGCTTGTCGGAAACATGTTGAAAAGTGTAAGGGATTCGATATCGATCTCATGCGCTTTCTTTATGAAATGTGGACGTTTAACGGATCTCAGATACTCATGTATGCGCTCGCAAAACATGAATGCTCCGGACAAATTAGGGCTCAAACCCATGTCCTGCATGTCTAAAGGATTGATCGGGCGTGGAAAATCTATCGTAAATGTTTTCACAAACGATTACGATAGATATCTTTTTTTTCAGGGGGGCAAACATTTCCCTAAGGTTGGCATGTACAACAACCCCGCCGCTGAAATGTAACGAGGTAAGTCATAACAAATGCCCCCGGTTCCTGGATGGCCGGGGGCATTGATATAGCATCCGTTGCGATACGGATGGTGGAAATGTAAAGGAGTAATGGATCCTCACTCTATCTTTAGCTTCATACGGATCGTGCAGTTCAAGGGCTTGGTCGTCACCCTACGGGCTTTATAACCGTAGAGATAAATCACTTTCGTAGCCCGAAGATGCTCCTTCAGGTTCACATCCGGAATCAATGCAAAGGAAAGGGATGTGGCATAGTTGTCTTTGATATCCTCCCGACCTACACCCATGGGCGTATTCCAGTCATTGGTCTGCGGATTGAACGTATTGAATAGCAAGAGTCCTGATTCGAAATTCGCAAGGTTGTTACTGGCATCCGGATTATTGATGGTGAGGTCCGCTGTTTCAACCATGATGGTACTGACCGAATTCAGAGAGAAGAGTCCTCCGGTGTTTGCCCTTATGATCGAGTCCACATTGATGAATATGGGCAGGGTCTCGATCTTACCCTCAGCTGCTGTATTGGTAACCACAGGCACCGTGAAATTCACATCTGTCATCCCGGTCGTAAACGCCTCGAAGAGCTTATCCTTCAACTTATCACAGGATACAAAGATCATGAATGCAAGCATAAACATGAACCATACCCTGGCCTTTTTCATTCCGTATTTCATATCCAATTTTTTTGTTGCGAAAATGAAATTGCGAAATAGATTTTAAAGTATACAGGATTGTATTTGTATTTATTTTTGATACTAATTTTATTATCAATAAATACCGAATGATAGGTATTACGCTGAATGATAAATATGAGTATTAAAAGTCTTTTTTTGTGATCAGCCACAAATTGACATCAATGAAATCCCCGGATACCTCGATCCACCCATGGCCGGATCAGCGGTATTTTATGGCAAATATGACATATAAACAGCCCCTGGTAACACCTGACCGCCAGGCTCAAAATAACTTCCAGCCGTCGATGCCAGTCGCGCCTGAAATGTTCCACGAAATGGATGCGATGGTCTAAGGGCACGCTCCTTTTTCAGCCAGACGCATAGGTTTCCGCCGCCATCCTCGACTGATGTCGAATCTGACCAGTTCCCGGCCCGGGGTCCCGGCTCAGACAGCATTCCGGCCTTCCCCATCCGTCGGCAGCAGGATCTTGCCGGGGGCAAGGACTTCCACCCTGGATCTTAACCAGACTTTGGGTAATCCGCCATAAGCATAGCCCTTCGACCGATAACGCTGATCCCAAAAGGCTTTCATGATGCTTTATGGTTTATTTTGTCAGATGATCTGCTGCAAGGTAAACCGGCCTATGCGGTGGAACGTGATATTAATCACCCAGCTTGCCGAAATGAATGCCCAAATTTGCATTGACAAAGGCAAACACATCGAACACCATAAAAAATCACTGACCATGTTTTTCCAGCACATCTACGACAAGACCCTGGCCCAGGCCAGCTATTTCATCGGATGCCAGAAGGCAGGCGTAGCCGCCGTGATCGACCCCAAACGCGATGTCGACACCTATCTGGAGATCGCCAAACAAAACAACATGCGCATCACGCATATCATGGAGACGCACATCCATGCAGATTTCCTCTCCGGCGCAAGGGAGCTCGCTGCACTCACCGGTAGCAAACTCTACCTCTCTGACGAAGGCGGTGAAGGCTGGGCATACGAGTTCGACCACGTCGGACTCAAAGATGGCGACAACTTCATGGTGGGCAATCTGAAGATCGATGTATTGCACACCCCCGGACACACCCCCGAAAGCATCAGCTTCCTGCTGACCGATACCCCCGCAAGCCCGGAACCCGTGATGTTCTTCACCGGCGACTTCGTATTCGTGGGCGACATCGGACGTCCCGACCTCCTCGAAAAGGCCGCCGGCATGAAAGGCAGCCAAGACAAGGGCGCACACCAGATGTACCAGTCCATCAATAGATTTGCGAACCTCCCCGATCACATCCAGGTATGGCCTGGCCACGGCGCCGGTTCCGCCTGCGGAAAGGCCCTTGGTGCCGTCCCCAGCTCTACCGTAGGATATGAAAAGATCCGCAACTGGGCCTTCCGCTTCCATAACGACGAAGATGGCTTCACCCGCTTCCTGCTGGAAGATCAACCCGAGCCTCCGAAGTACTTCGCCATGATGAAGAAACTCAACAAGGTCGACCGGCCCCTCCTCACGGAAGTGCCGAAACAGAAACGCCTGAGCGCAGATGAGGTAAAAGAGGCCATGGCCAAGGGCGTCAAACTGATCGATGCCAGGGTCAAAACCGAATTCGCAGCCGGGCATATCCCCGGAAGCATCAATATCCAGGGCAACAACTCCTTCGCCACCTGGGCCGGCTGGCTCCTCTCCTACGATGAACCTTTCATGATCCTCGCACCGGAAGCGCAAATAGAGGACCTCACGCGGAAACTCATGCGGATCGGACTGGATAACGTACTCGGCTACCTGCCGTCTGTTGATGAATACCAGGCAGCCGGCGGACTCCTCGCCACCGTTAATGTCATCGACATCGATACACTGAAAGCCGTCATGCAGGAAGATAACGTTCAGATCGTGGATCTGCGCGGTGCAACCGAATACAAGAGCGGACATATCGCAGGCGCAGACCATGTCTTCGTAGGCACACTCCCCGCAAACCTCGACAAGGTGGACCGCTCCAAAAAAGTAGTCGTGCTTTGCCAGGGCGGCGACCGCGCTACCATCGGTTACTCACTGCTCGCTAAAGAAGGTTACATCAACCTGATGAACTATTCCGCGAGTATGAATGATTGGATCGGTCGCGGAAACGCCATAGCTCATTGATGAACCCGTAAAATAAATCTCATGATAAATTTTCTGAACAAACTGTTTACCTCCGCTCCTCCTGCGGATTTCGCTGCACTCGTAAAGGATGGCGCCCTGATCGTAGACGTCCGGACATCCGGCGAATTCAACAGCGGTCACATCAAGGGATCGATCAATATCCCCCTCGATACCATTCAGTCAAAGACGGCTGAACTGAAGAAAAAAGGAAAGACCATCATCACCTGCTGCCGTTCCGGTAGTCGGAGCGGCATGGCTAAATCCATGCTCGAAGGCGCCGGCATCACCTGCTACAACGGCGGTGCATGGAACGATCTGCAAAATAAGATCTGAACGAATGAAAAAGGTAATGACGACAAACTGGCACGCCGCCAGGATCCTGCGTACCACCATGGGCCTGGCCGCCCTGATTTATGGGATCCTGAAACACGACAACCTGATGATACTCGCGGGCGGGTTCCTGCTCTTCATGGGCGTGACCAACACCGGCTGCGGGGCCAGTGGCTGCGGAATTCCAACCCGTCAAACGAATCGTTCCGAAAAATCCATCGGGGAAACCACTTTCGAGGAAGTGAAATCCTGAGTTGAATGCACGAACTTCGTCCCCGCCCTCCCTGCGGGGAAGACTTCGTGTTCATGATGACACCCTCCCAGACGCATGCGCTATTGAAACAAAGGGTTCGGTATTACAACCGGCCCGCGTTCATTGTGCGTGATCCCGTCTCGATCCCCCACCGTTATTCCAAACGACAGGATATTGAGATCGCCGGCCTTTTCGCCGCCGTGTTCGCCTGGGGCAACCGAACCACCATCATCCGGAAATCCATTGAACTGCTGGAGCGGATGGACAATGCCCCGCATGACTTCATCCTCAACCACCGGCCGGCCGACCTGCGCCGACTCAACGGATTCGTACATCGTACCTTCAACGACACCGATCTGCTCTATTTTGTCGATCTGCTCCACCATCATTACAGCGGTAAGAAAAGTCCTGATGGCAAGCGCTACAAACCTGCGGATATCAGTCTCGAAACTGCATTCAGCTATCGTATGAAGAGGCAAGACTCGGACACGCATCAAGCCCTCACCGGCTTTCACGACTATTTCTTCTCCCTTCCCTACGCTCCGGACAGAACAAGGAAACACATTCCGACCCCGGAACGCCACTCTTCATGCAAACGGCTCAACATGTTCCTGCGATGGATGGTTCGGAACGACAAGGCAGGCGTGGATTTCGGCTTATGGAGATCGATCAGGCCTGCACAACTCATATGCCCGCTCGATCTGCACGTGAGCCGCGTCGCCCGTAAACTTGGACTGCTTCATCGCCCGCAGTCAGACTGGGCTGCAGCCGTTGAGCTCACGGAACAGCTTAGAAAGATCGACCCGAAAGATCCGGTGAAATTCGATTTTGCCCTCTTCAGCCTCGGCGTGGAAGAAAAATTCTAGTCCGCCCGGCCTCCCATGCGGATGAATGCATCCAGCGCAGATGGATCACGAAGGGTGTCGCGCGAAATGACCTCGTCTGGAACAGATCCCATCAGTATGCGCTTAACAGGCATCTCCGTTTTCTTTCCACTCAAGGTATACGGAATGGATGGAACGGAAATGATCTCGTCCGGAACATGACGCGGACTGCAACGGGTCCTGATCTCACGACGAATGCGTTGCTTCAGATCCTCATCCAAAGCAACACCTTGGGTCAGTACCACAAACAAAGGCATATGCTGGCTGCCATCCGGCCGGTCGATGCAAACCACAAGGCTATCAGATACTTCGGGCATGGATTCCAACGTACGATACAGTTCAGCAGTACCGATCCTGACCCCATCTCGGTTCAGGGTGGCATCAGATCTTCCCGTGATCTTTAGGGTATCCCTGTCCGTTAGTTCTACCCAGTCGCCATGCGTCCACACATCCGGGAAGCCTGAAAAATATGAGGCGCGATAACGTGTGTTGCCCTGATCATCCCAAAAATACACCGGCATGCTCGGCATAGGCTGCCGGATGACCATCTCTCCGGCCGCTCCTCTGATTGTTCGTCCGGCTGCATCAAAGGATTCGAGATCACAGCCAAGCATCCGGCACTGGATCTCCCCGGCAACCACAGGACGGAGCGGACAGCCGCCCACAAAGGCACTGCAGACATCTGTTCCACCACTCAGGGAGATCAGCCATACATCCCTTTTCACAGCTTCGTAGATCCATTCAAAGGCTTCCGGTGGCAAGGGGGATCCCGTGGAACCAATGGTGCGCAGATGCGGGAAGGCATTGGCATCAAAGGATATTCCCGCCTTCATACAAGCGATATAGAACGCCGCTCCACCGCCAACATGCTGGATCTGATGGACCTGCGCCAAATGCCACAATCGATCCATCCCCGGATACCCGGCCGAGCCATCGTACAATACGAGCGTAGCGCCCGCCAACAACGATGAAAGGGCATAGTTCCACATCATCCAGCCTGTGGTGGAATACCAGAAATACCGCTCTCCGGGTCGGACATCCTGATGAAAAACCAGCGCCTTCAAATGCTCGAGCAGGATGCCACCCGTCGGATGCGCGATGGCTTTGGGTCTGCCCGTAGTTCCGGAAGAAAATAAGATCCAGATGGGATGATCGAAGAAGACATGTTCAAAGGAAAGCGATTCAGCCGGATATTGCATGACATCATGCCAACTAACGGCATCGAATAACCGAAACGATGAACCGATCAGATCTACGTTGACGATCGTCCTGACCGAAGGAAGCTGATCGATGAGTCGTGACCATTCCTCAGAACGATCGAACGCCTTGCCGCCATATCGATAGCCGTCGCTGACGATCAGCAACTTGGGCGCAACTTGTATCACACGGTCACGAATGGCTTCTACACCGAAATCCGGCGAGCAACTGCTCCAGATCGCACCGAGACTGTTGGCCGACAAAAAGGCAATCACATTCTCTGGAATGTTTGGCAGGAGAGAAACAACGCGATCACCCGGAACAATGCCCTGCGCGCGCATCCACAAAGCCATTGCAGCCACCTTCGCCTCCAGTTCGGACCAGGATATTTCACGGGAATCGGCTCCTTCTGACGAAAATATAATAGCAGGACGATCTTCGACGCGGTTTCGGAAAACGTGCTCCGCATAACTCAATGTAGATGCCTCAAACCATTTCGTGCCCAACATACCGGTCTCGGGTAACCGAAGAATATTTTCATATGGATGTTGAAAAGCGATGTCGAAATAACTGGCCACTGATGACCAAAATGATGCGGGATCGGAGATCGACCATTCATATAATGCATCGTAATTTTGCACATGAATGATACCCCTCTCCGCGAGCCAACCCATGTACCGGGTCATGTTGGAAGCGGAGATGAAGTCCTGACCTGGTTGCCATAATTGTCTGTCCTGCGCAATTGACATAGCCTTCGGTTATTGACGTACAGCACGGGAAAACGCAACCCGTTCTTCAAAGTTCAAAATATTGCCCATATTTACACCATGGAATCCCTGTTGTCAGACCTGCCAGATCATGTCTCCGGGGAGACCCTCACCGAAATGCTGTCTACCCGAATCAATGAGCTCATTTCGACCGATTTCAGCAGGCTTTTAACATTGCTGTACCGGATCGATATCGACGAAACTCAGCTAAGACGGTTGCTGCGCGATCATCCGGACGAGGATGCAGGCCTAATCATCGCCAGGCTGATCCTGGCGCGGGAAGAGGAAAAAGCAGCAACCCGCGCATCCTTCCGAAGATCAGACAACGACAACGATATCCCGGAGGATGAGCGGTGGTGAAACGAACCAATCCATCACCCGCGATGTTTTACTCACCAACTTAACGATTGCATGAAACTACTCACCTATCTGCGCGAAGGCCATGAACAATTGGCCATCCTCATCGACGGAAAATATTACGATACAGACAGGCTCCATCCGGAACTGCCATCTTCGATGGGCATGTTCCTCAACTACTGGGATGATTACTTCCCCATCGCGCAAGCATGTGTAAGTGCCATTCGGAACGGCCATACCAACTCGACCCAGGGATCCGCAGCCGACGAATTGCAGATCCTGGCCCCGGTGCCCTTTCCTGCCAGCTGCAGAGATGGCTACGCATTTCGGCAACATGTCGAAACAGCCCGCCGCAATCGTGGCGTATCTATGATACCTGAATTCGACCAATACCCCGTGTTCTATTTTACAAATCATCACGGCATCATCGGCCCCGGCCCCGTCAGCTGCATGCCCGACCACTTCGAGAAGCTGGATTTCGAACTGGAAGCCGCCATCGTGATCTGCCGGGGAGGACGAAACATTCCTGCGGATGAAGCAGACGCTTATATCGGCGGACTGATGATCATGAACGACCTCAGTGCGCGCACGCTGCAAATGGAGGAAATGCTGCTGAACCTCGGACCCGCCAAGGGAAAAGACTTCGCCACCGCGATCGGACCCTGGCTCGTGACCCTCGATGAACTCACACCATTCGAAACGCCACCACCCTCCGGACATGTCGGCAAAAGCTGGAACCTCGATATGACCTGCCGGGTAAACGGCATCGAAGTAAGCCGGGGCAATCTTTCTCAAATGGACTGGACCTTCGCAGAACTCGTGGAACGTGCGTCCTATGGCGTCAACCTCTATCCCGGAGACATCATCGGCAGCGGAACCGTCGGCACCGGCTGCTTCCTGGAACTCAATGGCACCGCCAGACTCAGCAATCCTGCTCACCAGGATCAGTGGCTGCAAGAAGCCGACATCGTAGAACTCGAGATCGATCAACTGGGGGTGTTAAAAAACACCATCGAACGGGAAAAAAACGATTTCAGCATTTTGGCTCAAAAAAAATCGTAACTGACCTTTACCGCGAGGAAACAAAGTCGCGATGGAAAAGGCAAGGTATGAGGAGCTGGCAAAAAGAATCTTTGAATCTGCGCTTGAAGTTCATAAACTTTTAGGACCTGGTCTGCTTGAATCCGTGTATCATCATGCCCTTTTACAGGAATTAAATATAAGAAACACGATCTGTGAAACTGAAGTGAAAATACCATTGGCATATAAAGGAATACCAACAGGAAAATCACTTTTTCTTGACATACTGGTAGAACATGAGATCATTTTAGAACTTAAGTCTGTCGATGAAATCCAGCCTGTACACATGGCCCAATTACTCTCTTATCTCAAACTCACGAACAAGAAAATGGGATTTCTGATCAATTTCAACGTTCCGCTGATCAAAGAAGGGGTAAGACGGATCGTACATGGTTATTAACTTCGTTTCTTTGTTTCTTTGAGGTCAACTCAATGAAAAAAGTAAATATAAATGAACTGACACCGATGCGCCGCCAGCAATGGCTGCAGCACGTCATCGCGCCCCGACCCATCGGACTGGTCTCGACCATCGACGCCGAAGGCCGCGCCAACCTCAGCCCCTTTTCATTCTTCAATATCTTCTCCTCCACTCCGCCGATCCTGGTGTTCTCCCCTGCGCGCCGCGTACGAGACAACACCACCAAACATACCCTCGACAACGTCATCGCCGTACCCGAAGCCGTCATCCACATCGTCGATGAATCGATCGTGCATCGCGCTTCCCTCTCGAGCTGCGAATACCCGGAGGGCATCGATGAATTCACCATGGCCGGCTTCACTCCCATACCCGCTGAACATGTCCGTCCGCCCCGCGTGGCGGAGAGTAAAGTACAACTGGAATGCCGTGTCCTGGAAGTCAAACCCCTCGGACAGGAAGGCGGCGCCGGCAATCTCGTCATCTGCGAAGTACTGACCATGCATGTCAATGAATCCGTCCTCAATGAGGCCGGAGACATGATCGATCCATTCAGGCTGACACTGGTCGCCAGACTCGGCGCAGACTGGTACTGCCGCGTCAATGAAGGATCCCTTTTTGAAGTGGAAAAACCCAACCAGCAACTTGGTATCGGATTTCCGGGACTCCCCGCCGAGATCCGTCACAGCCGCATCCTCAACGGCGAACAACTCGCCCGGCTCGCCAATGTGACCTCGATACCGGATGCCATCCCGTCGTTCGATGACCCGCACGTACGTCAGATCGTGCAGTACTTCTCCAACAACCCTGAAGAAATGGAAATTGAACTGCACAAACACGCAGCGAGACTGGTCAATGAGGGACATATCGCAGATGCCTGGCAGGTACTCCTCCATGCAACCGCCTTTTAGGATTACCTTTGCCAAAATTTTTCGGACCACATGCAGTCGTCACATCTGAGCGAACAGGAGATCATACGCCGCGAGAAACGCATCGCCCTCGAAGCACTGGGCATCGATCCATACCCCGCACCCCTCTTCCCAGTCAACAGCTCAGCCACCGCCATCCGTGAAGGATATAAAGGCGAAGAAAGCAAGGAAGCATTCGCCTCCGTCTGCCTGGCAGGACGCATCATGAGCATCCGCGACATGGGCAAGGCCTGCTTCGCCGTGCTGCAGGACAGCACCGGCAGGATCCAGATCTATGTTCGCCGAGACGATATCTGCCCCGGTGATGATAAAACAATGTACGACAAGGTCTGGAAACACCTGACAGATATCGGCGATATCTGCGGGATCAAGGGCTTTGTCTTCACTACAAAGACCGGAGAGATCTCCGTCCACGTTCAGGAACTGACCCTGCTGACCAAATCACTCAAACCCCTGCCGATCGTCAAGGAAAAAGAAGGGGAAACCTTTGATGCCGTGACGGATCCCGAATTCCGCTATCGGCAACGCTACGCAGACCTGATCGTTAACCCCCAGGTGAAGGAGACCTTCCTCAAACGTACCCGCTTCATCAACGCCATCCGGACCTTTTTGAACGAACAGGGAGCCGTCGAAGTGGACACGCCCGTCCTTCAAAGCATTCCCGGTGGTGCCGCCGCACGTCCCTTCACGACACACCATAACGCGCTCGACATCCCCATGTACATGCGCATCGCCAACGAACTCTATCTAAAGCGGCTCATCGTGGGTGGGTTCGATTGGGTCTATGAATTCTCGCGGAACTTCCGCAACGAAGGGATGGACCGCACCCATAATCCCGAATTCACTGTCCTTGAATTCTATGTGGCCTACAAAGACTACCACTGGATGATGGACACGACGGAGCAACTGCTCGAGCAGGCTACCCGCGCCGTCACCGGCGGCACCATCTTGGAAGTGGACGGCAAACAGATCGACCTCAAGGCACCCTACCGCAGAGTGACGATGTTCGAAGCCATACAGGAACATACAGGCATCGACATCACCGGAATGGAAGAAGATCAACTTCGCGATGTCTGCAAGCAACTGCATATCCCAGTGGACAATACCATGGGAAAGGGTAAACTCATCGATGAGCTCTTCAGCGAAAAGTGCGAACATCATTTCATTCAGCCCACCTTCATCACCGACTATCCCGTCGAAATGAGTCCGCTGACCAAAAAACATCGCGATAAACCCGGACTCGTGGAACGCTTCGAGCTGATGATCAATGGTAAGGAAGTCGCCAACGCCTACACAGAACTGAATGACCCGATCGACCAGCGCGCACGTTTCGAAGAACAGGTCAAGCTCATGGAACGCGGCGACGATGAAGCAATGTTCATCGATCACGATTTCCTGCGGGCACTGGAATATGGCATGCCTCCAACGGCAGGCATTGGATTCGGTATCGACCGACTCTGTATGCTCCTCACCGGTCAACCCTCCATCCAGGATGTGTTACTGTTCCCGATGATGCGGCCCGAAGCCTGATCGTCCCAGCCAGGCATGGGTCAGAAATGATAAGAAAGGCCAGCGCTCAACGTGGAATTGTTGATACCGCCGTTGGGCAGATAGATGCCCGCATTACTGATGTGGCGATAGCCGGGGCGTATGTCCACCACCATGTGGCGTGAAACCCGGTGTGCATATCCGATGAACAAGGCACTGGAGAATATCGGACCGGAACTCTGCCGATGGGTATCCTTCAGCAGAAAATGCGGACCGCTGGAAACACCCGCATACAACGCTCCTCTCCCGGTTTTCAGATGCCGCTCCAGGATCAGGCCCATATTCACACCGAACTCAAGACCCCGCTGGTCGACAGGGTCATTGTCATTTATATTGAACCGCGTGAAAACAATGTGTGGCTGCACCATACCGTGTACCCCCCATGGACCGCGCTTTAGCAGGTTATACTGATACTCTCCCGCCACGGTCGTGGTCAGATAGCGATATCGAACATTGAGCAGCGACTGACCCCCGACACCCGCCATGAAACCGGCACGATGATCACCGCGGTCATTGACAAATCGTGACTGGCAATGTCCGTCCGTTGCCGGCTGAAATGAAAGCCATAGCAACAATAGCAAAGGCATCGGTATGGTGGATGGTCTCATCTGACCTTCGGTTAGCATTAATCCTGCCTCAACCCGCCATCGGCTGACCGCCGCTGACGAGATAATACATCCGCAGCATGGACATCATCAGCAGCATCGCTACAAATTGGTGGGCGACACCGAGCCACAGCAACACCGATGGCACGTCTGAGTAAGATACCGTGAAAATGCCCAGTAACACCTGAACCACGACGAGCAATACAGGCCAGTGACGCGCACGACTTAAGCGCAGCATACCGGCCACGTCGGCAGAACGGAAGTACATCAAAATTACAAAGGCTGCCGTCAGATATCCCAGGCCGCGGTGAATGAACTGAACCATGAAAGGATTGTCTGTCAGGAAGAAACCAAAACCACTGCCGGTCATGCCTTCCGGAATCCACTGCCCGTTCATATCCGGCCATGTCGGGGCGAAATTTCCGGCATGAAGCCCGGCCATGAATGCCCCATACACCAGTTGGAAGAATAACAACACGAGTGCCGATCGCCAGCCCCGCTTCAGCGCAGGATCATGGATACGATCCCCGGCAGGCACCGTCAGTCTGAAGGCGAACCACAGGGTATAGGCCAATAGGATCAATGCCGCCATAAAATGGATCGCCAGCCGAATGTGACTGACCCGTACATCCTCTTCGTTCAGTCCGCTTTTTACCATGATCCATCCCAGTCCACCCTGCAAGCCTCCGAGGAGAAACAGGATGATCATAGGCACCACCATCTCCCGGGCGATCATTCGCCGCCATACAAACCACAGGAACGGAAACAAGAAAACCAACCCGATCAGGCGGGCCCAGACCCGATGAAACCACTCCCAGAAATAGATGAACTTGAAATCCGAAAGCGTGAAATCAAAATTGATATGCTTGAACTGGCCGATCTGCTGATACTGGCGGAAGGCGGCCTGCCAGTCCGTTTCGTTCATGGGCGGTAACGCTCCGAGGATGGGCTTCCACTCAGTGATCGACAGGCCCGAACCCGTCAGACGTGTAATGCCGCCCAGCAGGACCTGTACCATGATCATTCCAACGCCTGTGAACAGCCAGATGGCAATGGCCCGGGATCTGCCCGTGCTTTGCATGCTCGTTTCCATGATGCAAAGGTATCGACGCCGTTTGAACTCATCCCGAAGCTGTGTATCTTTTGGCCGTAAATTGAAACGGATGCTGAACGCTTTCTTCCAGAATGATGTACCTGAAGCGGGATGTGATGAAGCAGGAAGAGGCTGCCTGGCCGGACCCGTTTTCGCTGCCGCCGTGATCCTGCCTGTCGGTTTCTTTGATCCGATCCTGAACGACTCCAAAAAGCTCAGGGAAAAAGACCGCTACCTGCTTCGGGATGTCATACGGAAACAGGCCGTCGCCTGGGCCGTCGCCCGCGTGGATGCCCCCGAAATAGACCGCATCAACATCCTTCAGGCTTCCTTTAAGGCCATGCACCTGGCCCTCGATCAACTGCAGACCCGACCCGAATTCATCCTCGTCGATGGTAACAGATTCAAGGCCTACCCCTTCGTCCCGCATCAGACCATCATTCAGGGAGATGCGTTATACGCATCGATTGCTGCCGCCAGCATACTTGCAAAGACTTATCGGGATGATTTTATGTTTGAAATGCATAGACAATATCCTCAATACGGATGGGATCAAAACAAAGGATATCCCACGGCTGCACATCGGGAAGCCATCAGACAACATGGACTCACCCCCCTGCATCGCCGGTCGTTCAGATGGGACAGGACAGCAGAAACACCGGCTTGAAAACCAGACCTCAGGGTATGAACTCACCCAGTCCTTCCCGCAACACCTCCGGTTCGTCACCGGTCAGATCCACGATCGTCGAATAGCGGAAACCACCCGTACCTCCGTCGATCACCATATCCACCTGCTTGCCGAACTTCTCCTGAATGGTTTCGGGATCGGTGTATTCCTCTATCATCTCGCCCGGCAGTGAGGAACTGAGGATCGGATGTCCCAGCGCACGGGTGATCGCATGGGCGATCCGGTGATCGGGTACCCGAAGCCCGATCGTATCGCGGCGGCTTTTCAGGATACGCGGCACCTCTCGACTGGCTGGCAGCACAAAGGTGAAAGGACCTGGAATATGCCTCTTCAAGAGTCTGAACACAGGCGTACTGATGCTCTTGGTATACCTGCTCAAATCAGCCAGATCGTCACAAATAAATGACAACTGAGCCTTCTGGGGGTCCACCCCCTTCAGCCTGCAGATCCGCTCGACCGCCCTCGACTGATGAATGTCGCATCCAAATCCATATACCGTATCAGTAGGATAGATAACTACTCCGCCGGACATCAGGCATTCAGCCACCTTGGCTATCAGCCGCGGCTGCGGATCCTCGGGATGTATGCGAATGATCATGACATAGTTTTACTTCGGTCAGCATCCGACAGCTGCGTAAAAACCCGCACCTGCCATATGGTCGCCAGGCTGTAAAGGTACGCGACAAGCATGTCCCGCCATCGGAATAGAACCCGTAGATGAACTTTCCAACCCGGGTGAAGATGGCATTTTTCCTCCATTCACCGAGGTTTTTTAAAAAAAGTTTACGCGTATGCATATTAGCCATGTTGATTATCAACAGATTGAAAAGCATAGTAAAATTACGGTCGTAAATCATTCATTTTTCAAGGTGCGAACGCTTTGAAATATCGGTAAACCACCATACTTTTAGGTCATGCACAGGGAAGGAGCGCCTGCTTCACGATGTGCACCAGTACCCGATATCCCATCAATTTCCTCCCGTCCAATCTCCACGCGCCTCCGGCGTAGTTAGTTTTTTATTTCTTTTTCGATCATATCTCTTTGTTGACATTAAAGTGTCGTGCCTGGTGCTTTATGCACTTCGTAACGACCCCCTGAACCAGGGATGAACTCTCTTTTTGTGGTTTCAGAGGTAAGCACAAGCCGGCTATTTCCATAGCTGGCTTTACTTTTTTTATGCACCGCGCCCACATGACGAATACCAAAAAAAAAGCGGAAACTGACTCCTGAAAGTCAAAGTTTCCGCCGCTGAAGGAACCGGTTTGGTGACCGGACTGCCTCGATATGTTACTGGATGGTCCAGACTTCCTGTCCGCGTATGAGTTTGTCAAGATCTCCCTTGCCCTTTTTGGCGATCACTTCCTCGATCTGGGCCGCCATCATGTCTTCATAGCAGGGACGGTCTGTCTCGTAGAAGACACCGAAAGGCCTAGGAAGATGCTCCGGCTGACGGGGGTCATCGAACATGCGCACAAGGATCTGTGCTTTGTAGAAATCCTGCTCATCATGGATCCAGCAGTCATCCGCAGAGAAAGTGCCTTCTGACAGATCTACCACGACCGGGTGAAATCCGTCCAGGCGAATACCTTTATCGCGGTTGGCGCCAAACACCAGCGGCTTGCCCTGTTCTAAAAATAGTGTCTCGGCCTGCTTGGAAGACTTCTCCGTAAAGATCTCGAAGGCACCGTCGTTAAAGATGTTGCAGTTCTGATAGATCTCAAGGAAGGAGGCACCCTTGTGTTTATGGCTCCGGATCAGCATCTCCTGGAGATGCTTCGGGTCACGGTCCATGCTGCGGGCGATGAAGGTCGCATCAGCACCCATCACCAGGGCAAGGGGGTTGAAGGGATGGTCGATACTGCCGAAGGGCGTCGACTTGGTGATCTTCTGCGTTTCCGATGTGGGGGAATACTGCCCCTTCGTCAGACCATAGATCTGATTATTGAACATCATCACGTTGACGTTGAAATTTCGACGCAACAGATGGATGGTGTGATTGCCGCCAATGCTCAGGCTATCGCCGTCGCCCGTCACTATCCACACGCTCAGATCCGGACGACTGGCCTTCAGGCCGCTCGCGATGGCCGTTGCCCGGCCATGGATCGAGTGCATCCCATAAGTTTCCATGTAATACGGAAAACGGCTGGAACAACCGATACCGGAAACAATGACGATGTTCTCGCGGGGAATGCCGAGGGTCGGCATGATCTTCTGCACCTGTGCGAGAATGGAATAGTCCCCGCATCCGGGACACCAGCGTACTTCCTGATCCGTTTGAAAATCCTTGGAGGTCAGTGGCGCTGCCAGCGTGGTCTGTTCAGACATATGTTCAAGGGTTCAATGCATCAAATGTAAAGAAAGCAGGTCGTTTCTCCACGAACTTATTCTATGGTTTTTGACAATCGATACAGAATGGCCGGTCAATGGTCACCGATGCGCTGAACAAGGCGTCAACCCTGCATGAGCTCCTCCCAATATTCAGCCGCTCGGCGCGTATGCGGGATCACGATGGTTCCCCCCACAATATTAGCGACCGCGAAGATCTCATATACCTGTTCTGTGGTCACACCCAGCTCATGACACTTGCCGAGATGATACCTGATACAATCGTCGCAGCGGAGGACCATGCTTGCCACCAGTCCAAGCATCTCCTTCGTCGTTTTGTCCAAAGCGCCCGATTCGTAGGTATTCGTATCCAAATTCCACAAACGCTTCAATACCAGGTTATTCTTTCCCAGGATGACGTCGTTCATCCGTTGCCGGTATTCATTGAATTCCTGTACTGCTGACATGCGCATGATTTTCGTAGTGATAAAGATAGGTTCAAATCTGCGACCGAGCCCCCGGGTAGCGCATATGTAAGCCGCAATCCTTGGGATAAAGGCACGAAAAAACCGGAGATCGGAACAATCTTAAGAATTTCCCCGCGGCATTGGACCGCGCGTTCATCCTCCAGCTTGTCAACCGACATCCGGCTTTTGATCTGTTGGGATCGGCAGGGATTACCAGCGGTTGCCACCGCCGCCACCACCGTAGGGGCGCCTGTTGCCGCCACCGCCGCCAGTGTTGCTGCGCTCTTCGCGCGGCTTGGCTTCGCTCACCTTGATGGCACGTCCTTCAACGGTTGCACCGTCGAGTTCCTGGATGGCCTTCTGGGCGGCTGCGTTGTCGGGCATTTCAACGAAACCGAAGCCACGGCTGCGGTTCGTGAATTTGTCCATGATAACCTTGGCGGAAGAAACTTCGCCATACTCTGCGAAAAATTCGCGGAGGTCCTCATCTTGCACATTGAAGCTGAGGTTCGAAACGTAAATGTTCATTTGAAATGCAAAAAAATGGTTTAAATGCTTGAGACAAACACAGGCGGACTGTAGACTAACAATTTAGCAGGCTAAACTTAGCAGGAAAAATCGTTCACTTGCAATTGACCGTACTTAACTCAAATTGACAGCACAAAGATACACCATTAAAATCGCATTTGTCAATTAATTCGTTAAAATACTGTTACATGATTGTCTGAGGAGTCGGGGAAGGCTTCCGAAAGCTACGGACACTCAGCACGGCGCCAGCCAGGAACAGCAGCGATCCCATGGCAAAGGGGGCGCCAGGAAAGTGAATAGAAGCCTCCGGACTGGTGAATCGGGCATACAGGTTGGTCATCAGCAGTGGGCCGATGATGGAGGACAGGCTCATCAAACTCGTCAGGGATCCCTGAAGCTCTCCCTGTTCGTTGGCGGGAACCTGACCCGATATGATGCTCTGCAGCGCAGGTCCGGCAATACCGCCGAAACAATAGACAAGAGAAAAAGCAAACATCATCCAGCCATCCGTTGCAAACGCAAATAACAAAAGGCCCGTCGCATGCATCATCAGGCCGGCAAGCAGGCTCCGCTTCGCTCCGAACCTGGGCAGAATGACCCTGATGAGTCCGCCCTGAACGATCGCCACCAAAAGCCCCACAAATGCCAGGGAATAACCTACCATCTGCTCATCCCATCCGAACTTTCCGATGTTGTAATAACTCCAGGTCGTCTGCACTGCATGAATGGCAATGTACATCATGGTCAGCGACAGTACCAGACTCGAGATCGCCGGGTACTTGCGTAAATGCTTCAGGGAACCAAACGGGTGTGCACGCTTCCAGTCGAACGCCCGGCGTCGGTCAGCCGGCAGCGACTCCGGCAGCACGAAATAACCATACAGCCAGTTCAGAAAAGCCAGGCCCGCCGATACCATGAACGGCATCCTGGATCCCCACTGACCAAGTATCCCGCCCAGCATCGGACCAATGATAAATCCCAGACCGAACATCGCACCCATCAAGCCGAAGTGCTGGGCACGCTTGTCGGGTGTACTGATGTCGGCGATATACGCCGAAGCCGTTGTGATACTCGCCCCCGTGATGCCCGCCAGGATCCTGCCTACAAACAACCACCCGATCGTGGGCGCCACCGCCAGCAGGATGTAGTCCAGCCCGAAGCCGAAAAGCGACATCAGCAAGACCGGCCGGCGGCCAAACCGGTCGCTCAGGTTGCCCAGCACCGGCGCACACAGGAACTGAATAACAGCATAGGAAAACATCAGCCAGCCACCCACCGCAGAAGCCTGCGACAGATCCCCGCCGATCAGCTCGCGGATCAGGGCGGGCAGTACCGGAATGATGATCCCCAGGCCAATTACATCGATCAGGACCGTGACCAGGATAAAACCCAGTGCGGCCTGCCCCGTTTTCCTTGACATTGTTAAACAAATATGAATGAGGAGAAGACAGATCAGTCGATCTGCTCGGAATCATACACGACCACACGTTCCCACAGATGCGAACAGGTGGAGATGAATTCCAGATGCATGGGATGCTCCTGATAGATCGCCTCATCCTCCGCGCTGTCGAACATGTTCAGCCAGGACACGGAATAAGTCGAGTCGATCACAGAACGATTCGTGTCTGCCGGACGGCCGATGTGGAAAGAGCGGATCTGCGGAACCCCGCTCAGCTTGCGGAGCCCGTCGACGAGCTGCTGCAGGTCCTCCGAACTGGACGGACGCTTGAGCCAGAAATAAACATGATGCACAAACATGGCTGGTCGTTGATGAAGGTGATAATGGACTGGCAAGTTAACCCAATTTCCGGGTAAGCCCGGCGAATAGATGATGGATGGTCATACAACCTGAAAGTGCGCTGCTCATCGTACCGAACGGATCCAGTCCTGGATACCCTCCGTGATCTTGCGCGCCACGTCCCGGTGAAACCTGGGCTGCAGGATGCGACGCTCATCCTTCGCATTGCTCAGAAAAGCCACTTCCACAAGACAATTCGGGTATTCCGTCGGACCACTCAGCGCGAAATTGAAATGCCCGATATTCCCATATTCCTCCAGGCCAAGCTCCAGCATCCGCTTGAGGATGGCCTGCGACAAAGGCCTGAAGCCAATGTGTCGATAGAAGGTGCTGGTACCCCGGATCGTGTCCACCGAGGAAGAATTCAGATGGATGCTGACCATCAAATCCGGATCGACCGCCCGCAGCGCCAGGATCCTGGCCGGCATGTCCAGCGTGGTATCCGTTGTTCTGGTCATGAAGATGTTTCGGTTCCCTTTCTTTCGAAGCCACTTCTCCAGCTCCTTCGCCATCAGCAAGGTGTAATCCTTCTCCAGCCCGCCCGAAACCGTCCCGGCCGCACCCGTATTGGTACCACCATGACCCGCATCGATGGCGATCCGCAGCTTACGGATGTCTGCGGAAGCCGGCGGACGTCTTACCCGCACCACCAGCCTGTTTCCGGTGGAATCATAGTAAAGAAGGTGCCCCCAGTGCTGGTCTCCCCGGATATCGATGTGGATCCGCAAGACATCATCCTCGATCTGCTCATACCAGGTATTCCGGATCACCCGGGCAGACCGCAACTGCGTCAGCCAGTTCGTATTGCTCGTCACACCGAAGACATCTACCACCAGCCGGTTGGGCTCAGGACGCATCATGCTCCGGTACGGAAGCTTCTCGGGCAGGGAGATCCTGACATAGTCGTATCTGTCATCCCCATGTACACGGATACTCCCACTGAGCGGTACCGAGGGCAGGGGTTTAGGCAGGTTAACCTGCCGCACACTCGTCTTCGAGATATACGCCCGATGCCGTTCAGACAAGCGCACGATGTAATCTCCACCGAGACTGTCCACCACCCGTAATAAAACCTGTGAATCCAGATACGTCATCTTGGCGCCCCCCAAACGGTCGTCACCCGGACCATATTCCAGGAAAGGCAGGGCACCCGCCGTTCTGACGAGGTATCCCGTATCAACGGATTGCCTGGCCGAGACATTAGTATGGAACAGAAAACACATCCCGAAAAGTGCGGGGAAGAAAGCGCATGCGTTTTTTTTCATCGGACTATTCCATTGGTTACGTGGAGGTTGCGCATGATCAGATCTGCCGGTCAACCGGATGATAAAATATTCCGAACCATTCCATCGTTAAAGATAGCCGAGCCTACAGCATACAATCAAATAAATTCCGACTCGATGAAATACCAACTGTTCCGCGGACTCAGCGAAGGCCTCAGCCTGACGAGCACCTTCATCCTGATCATCCCTATTCTCATCCTGGCTTTTACTTCACTCAGAAAAAAGAAGTACGCAAAGCCGTTGATGATGTCATTGGGTGTTCTGTTCCTGACAGGACTCATCCAGAACCAGCTGCTGCTGCCCGTGAGCGAGGATCAGGCAGAATTGGCGGGGCTCTTCGCCCTCATGATCCAGCCCCCGCTGGCATTCTACTTCCTGTTCGGATTCATTACCAAAGATGAATCGAAAAAGGACATGGTGGCGGGTATCACAGTTTTCGTCGTAGCCGTGCTCGCCCTGCTGATCTATGAAGGACCGAAACTCCACGCATTCCTGATCATATATGGTCTGGGATTGGTCCTGGTACTGCTGTTCGGACTCCCCATCCTCATCGAAACGATCCGCGATCACCAGATGGAAGGCAATGGGCTCGGAAAGGTCATCCTCATGGCATCATACCTGGCTGGCAGGATCGTTTCACTCCTTGTCTGGATGGGCTATGTGCTCTTTGAGATCCACATGGTTTACCTTTCCCGCTTCTTTCAGCTTGGCATCGTCATGCTCTCTGTCACCTCCGCCATCGGACTATGGCTCGATTACCGGAAGGAGACTTCAGTACAACGCGCGCGCATGCCGCTGATCAAATCCACGCTGTTCCGCTGATACCTCTTACAACCATAAAAAAAAGCGTCCCGGTCTGCCGGGGCGCTTTTTTATTGATTTTTATTGATGGGGAAATATGGGAACAGATCCCGCAATCCCCGCAGGATCTACTCAAAAGGTGTAGCGACCATCCGCAATGAGCCGAGAAGCGATGCGCCTGCGGGCATCCTTGATATTGAAGGGCTCGGCCTTGGTAAACCGTTTCAGGCCCAGCAGCATCATCCGCTGTTCATCACCGGATGCAAAGGCATTGATGGCATCCTTGCCTGACTTGTTCACCCGGTCCGCCGCATCGTAGAGATAAGCGCGGGTAATGTCCGTCGCCAGTGCGGCAGCGGCAGCACCGTTTCGATCCGTCAGTTTCATCGCGCGCAGCAACGCACTCTCCGCATGGAAGATCTCTATGCCCATATCGGCGATATTCATCAGGATCTCCTGCTCATGCTCAAGCTGCATCATCAGCTTCTGCACAGCTCCGCCGGCCACCATCAACAACGCCTTCTTCATATTCGTGACCAGTTTGCGTTCAACAGCAAAAGGTGCCTCGTCTCCGGATCCGAAATCCGGAATGCTCATGAGTTCCTTCTGTACAGCCATCGCCGGACCCATCAGATCCAGGCGGCCCTTCATCGCACGCTTCAGGATCATATCCACCGTCAGCAGCCGGTTGATCTCGTTCGTACCCTCATAGATCCTGTTGATGCGGCTGTCGCGATAAGCCCTGGAAATGGCGTATTCGGCACTGAAACCATTACCACCATGTATCTGTACGCCCTCATCCACCACATAGTCAAGCATCTCGCTGCCATATACCTTTAGAATGGCGCACTCCACCGCATATTCCTCCGCAGCACCCAGCAGGGCCTCGTTGAATGGCTTGCCCTCCGCCAGCAGTGAGCGCTCCTTCTCCTCCACCCACATCGCACTGCGGTAGAGCGCAGACTCACTCACCCAGATACGGATCGCCGTCTCCGCCAGCTTCTGTTGGATGGCACCAAACGACGCAATCGTGCGCTTGAACTGCTCACGCGTATTGGCATAATTGATGTTTACATCCATTGTCGCCTTCGCACCACCCAGCGTAGCCGCACACAATTTCAATCGACCGATGTTCAGGATGTTGAAGGCAATGACATGACCCTTTCCGATCTCTCCCAGCACATTGCCCACCGGCACCTTACAGTCCTGGAAATAGAGTTGCACAGTGGACGACCCCTTGATGCCCATCTTGTCCTCCTCCGGACCCTGCGTAAAGCCCTCCATCCCACGCTCCACAATGAAAGCAGTGAACTTGTCGCCGTCGATCTTCGCAAACACCGTGTACACGTCCGCAAATCCGCCGTTGGTGATCCAGCATTTCTGGCCGTTCAGGATGTAATGCGTTCCATCTTCACTCAGCTTCGCGGTCGTCTTGGCACTCAACGCATCACTGCCGCTGTTGGGTTCAGTCAAACCGTAGGCCCCTTTCCAGGTGCCGCTCGCCAATTTCGGGATATACCGGCTCTTCTGCTCAGGTGTACCGAAATACAGGATCGGCAGGGTACCGATGCCGGTATGCGCAGCCACAGCCACTGAAAAGGAATGTCCTCCCCCCAATCCCTCGTTCACGATCGTCGAGGTGATGAAATCCTTCCCCAACCCTTCGAACTCCTCCGGAATGGATGCCCCCAGCAATCCCTGCTCACCGGCCTTCTCCATCAGCGAAGACATCAAACCGGGCTCGAGCTTTTCAATGCGCTCGATCAGCGGATGGATCTCCGCCTTCAGAAAGTCGTGACAGAGCTGCAGCACCATCCGCTGCTCCTCGTTGAAATCCTCAGGGATGTAGGTGTCCGCAGGCAGACTCTCCCTGATGAGCCATTCAGCGCCCCGCAAAGCTGTCGTTGTGTTCGTTCCTGTGGTCATGATTTTCGTTTTTGTATGTTGATTCACTTGAGATTGTCATACACCTGCTGCAAAACCCCCTTGCACAACTCAATGTCCGCCGGAGAGACACCTTCCAGCGCCTCGTTCAGCGTCCTGTCGGCCAGGGTGATCGTCAACACCTGTAATTCCCTGCCGGCCTCCGTCAGGTGGATCATGTTCATGCGGCGGTCCGTGCGGGAAGACACCCGCCTCACCAGCCGCTGCCGCTCCAGGTTGTCCACCAGCCGCGTGATACTGGGCTTGTCCCGAAAACTACGGTTGCACAACTCCTGCTGGCTCAACCCGTCCTCCTTCCACAAATGGTATAGCACGCTCCACTGCTCCACCGTGATGTCCACACCCTCCTGCTTGAAATTCTTCTGCAGCCGGCGCGCCAGCGCCGTGGATGCCAGACCCGTGATGAAACTGTATAACTCCCCGCGTGAAAAATGGTTGTTTGGCATATCGTTAGTTATGCAACCAATTCGAAATTACTTAATTTTGGAGATTCAAAACAGTCCCGTTTTAAATTGCCGCGGAAATCGGTGCAGCCGCCGACAACAACAGGTTCAGGATGGTCCGCCACCGGCAGTACAGACCCATCGCACGTACATGACACCCCTCACTTTCAAATACCGGTCTTCGGATATCACCTACGTCAAAGCGGGATCTGGTCCCCGGCTGGCCGTATGCTTTCACGGATTCATGGAGGATGCTTCCGCCTTCCCGGCGATGGCGGATCACCTGCCCGGATACACGCTGGTGGCTTTCGACCTGCCCTTTCACGGCCGAACGAACTGGCGGGAGGGACTCCACCTCGAAGTGTCGGAATGGATCGACATCATCGCACAATGCCCGGAGGTCGGTGCGCGCGACTACGGCCTCATCGGCTACAGCATGGGCGGAAAGATGGCACTGGCCCTCTACCAGGCCCGCCCCGAACGCGTTCCCTTCCTCTGGCTGATCGCGCCCGACGGACTGAAGCCCGACCCCTGGCACCACTTCGCCACCCGCACAAGGATCGGGCACGCAGTGATGAAATACAACCTTCGTCATCCGCGCGGTATCCTGCGGCTGCTCGACCTCCTCGAAAGAACCCGTCTGCTGAACGCTAGCATCGCTAAATTCGTCAGATATTACATGCAGGACGAAGCAATGCGCGAAAAAGTATACCAGACCTGGATGACCTTCCGCGACTTCCGGCCGGATGCCAAACAGATCCGCGGACAGATCCTCAGCCACCATACCGATGTATCGATGGTCTTTGGCCGGTACGATAAACTCTGCCCGGCGGCACGCGGAGAGATATTTGCCGAAGGCATGCCGACACAGATCCGGTTGAAGATCCTGCAAGCCGGCCACCTGCTCATGCGACCGCAACACCTGGCCAATGTGGCCGGTGCACTGTCCGGCAGCAAACAAGCGACCGCACCCGCAGAAACATGACCCTCATCCTTATTTCAACCGGACTGGCCCTTGCCTATGCGCTGCTGATCCTCCTCTACAAGCGGATGTGGAACCGCGCACCGCAGGTTTCCTTCGCACGAGCGGATGCTGGCAACGAACGGATCAGCGTGGTCGTACCCTGCCGGAACGAAGCATGCCATATCGATGCCTGCATCGAAGCCCTGCTCGCACAAGATATGCCTGCGCGGCAAATTGAGATCATTGTGGTGGACGATCATTCCGAAGACGCAACGGTACGTATCGCAGAAGCCTACGCCAACCAGGGCGTCCGGGTCATCCGCCTGTCAGAAACACTGCCGGCCGTGCAGGGCAAGAAGGCCGCCATCAGCCGCGGCGTGGCTGCCGCCACCGGAACATTTATCCTGACCACCGATGCCGACTGTAAGGCACCTCCCGGATGGGCCCGCAGCATGGCGGCCTGCCAAAGGCTCACCGATGCCGCCTTTGTCAGCGGACCCGTCATGTTCCACGGAACACATAAACCGCTGGATATCTTCCAGTGCCTCGACTTCCTCTCGCTTCAGGGGATCACCGGTGCATCCGTCGCCGCAGGCTTCCACGGTATGAGCAATGGCGCCAACATGGGCTTCACCCGGGAGGCCTTCGATTGCGTCGGGGGCTTCGAAGGGATCGACCACATCGCTTCCGGGGATGATATGCTGCTCATGCAAAAGATCGAACAACGATTTCCGGGCCGGATCGCCTATTGCCGTTCGACCGATGCCATCGTCACCACCCACCCCGAACCCACCCTGCGGGCATTTCTGCGGCAACGCATCCGCTGGGCCAGCAAGGCCACACATTATCGCGACAAGCGCATCCTCCCCGTACTGATGCTGGTCTATCTCTTTAATGTCTCCCTGATTCTGCTCCTGGTGTCAGGGATCTTCGGTTATACGTCATCGTTAGTAGCCGCATGTGGTTTGCTCCTGTTCAAGACTGCTGTGGAAATGATGTTTCTGATACCGGTCGCCGGTTTTTTCAATCAGACACACCTGTTGCCCTGGTTCCCGGTCGCCCAGCCCTTTCACATCCTCTACACTGTGATATCCGGGGGCTTCGGCCAGTTCGGCCGCTATCAGTGGAAGGGACGGATCGTTCGTTGAAGTTCCCTGACGCAGCATTGACGCCTGTTGCCTATATTTACCCGGATGACATCAACTTCCGGAAGTTTTGCCGCAGATACCTGGCAGTCGCTCAAACGAAATGGCATTGCCATGGCCTCCCTGTGCGTCATCTTCCTGACCCTTTGCACCGCCGTATTTGCCTACTGGATCGCACCGGACCACTCTCCGAACGCCAATCGCATGATGGTGGAACTCGCCGGCATGAAGCCCGGTCACCGTCAAGACTTCATCGCGCTGCCGCGGGAAGACCGACCCGCGCCGGTCAGCTGGCTCGAACGTACGATGAACGGCATGCGGGATACGGAACAATTCATACCCGTTGTTTCGGCGCAACAGTCAGGCGACAGCCTGGTCTGGATGCAATATCTCGACGAGGGCATCTCAGAGCGGAAGGCCATGAAGGCCACACCCCGCAACTACAGGATCGTCAGCTTGCGATTCTGGCTGGGTACCGATAAATACGGACGCGACATCCTGAGCCGGCTCATCATAGGCACCCGCGTCAGCCTCAGCGTCGGCACCATCGCCGTGGTGATCTCTCTGTTGATCGGCATCAGCCTGGGTGCGCTGGCCGGCTATTTCAGGGGACGTACCGATGATCTGATCATGTGGTTCATCAATGTCGTTTGGAGCATCCCGACATTGTTGCTCGTATTCGCCATTACCCTCGCGCTGGGCAAAGGTTTCTGGCAGGTATTCATCGCCGTGGGTCTCACCCTCTGGGTGAATGTGGCCCGCATGATCCGCGGACAGGTCATGGGCATCCGCGAACTGGAATACGTGGAAGCTGCCCGCGCCCTCGGCAGCGGACATGCACGCATCATCCTGAGACACATCCTCCCCAATGTGCTGGGGCCCGTAATGGTGCTCGCCGCCTCAAATTTCGCCAGCGCCATCGTCATGGAAGCAGGCTTGAGCTTCCTCGGCGTGGGCGTGCAATCTCCCCAACCGAGCTGGGGACTGATGATCAAGGAGAATTACAATTTCATCATCACACATAACCCCATGCTGGCGGTCGTTCCGGGCCTGGCGATCATGGTATTGGTGCTGGCATTCAATGTGTTGGGTAACGGGCTGCGCGACGCGATGGATGTGAGAAAGGGATAAGTTCCGAAGTGGAATTGGAGCGCAGAGAAAGGAGAAAAAGAGTAACGCAGAGTATTCAGTCAGTCGTTATTTTAGCATACAAAAACTTCTGTAATATGATGAAAACGGTCAACAGACTGCTTTTCGGACTGGTGTTTACCGCCGTGCTGACTTCGGCCGTCCCGGTTCGTGTGAATGAAAATGCCCCGGTTACCGCGCCCGTTACCGTGGATGCGTTGGTAAAGATGAACAGCCGTGAATTTGCGGAAGTCATCGGACACAAACTCAGCCTGAAGGAAAAGGTGGTATTCAGGATCGCTCAGCGTGAACTCCGTAAAGAGATCAAACGCGAAGGGATCCAGTCAGATGCAACCCTCGATGTACAGCAAATGATGGCTGACGGGGAGAAGAACTTTTATTTTGGCGGCTTCATCCTCGGATTGCTGCTCGGCCTCATCGGCGTATTGATTGCATACCTGATGAAAAAAGACAAGGCTTTCATTCGCTCCACCTGGATCGGATGGGGTGCCTGGGTTGTTCTCCTGGTCATCCTGCTGGCTTCCAGTGGCGGAACGGCATAATACGATCTATTCTTAGTGCTCATGCCCCGCCTGGTGCGGGGTATTTTTTTATCGTCCAGCGCGGAGAAAGGAGAAAAGCAGGAACGCAGAGGTTAATGGGCAGGTTTACGGCGGAGCAACAGCCCGATGCATATGAAAAAGATCGACCCGACCTTGTCTGTTTCGATAAGATCGCTGAGCATGTTCAGGATGATGATCATGGACAGCACAGCGAGGATACCCGCCGCGATGGCGCGATCGAACGGGTCTTCAGCAGCATGATACTGACGATGCGCAGCGCTGAGCAGCACGTAGAGCAGCAGGCAAAAGATCAGCAGGCCCGGGATACCCTGTTCCACAAGGATCAGCAGAAAATAGTTGTGTACGGTCGATCGCTCAGGATTATCGCTCACGTAGGTCTGAAATGACCGAACCGCAAATGGCCGGTATTCGTGATAAAATGAATTCGGCCCATAACCATAGAGGGTGTTGCCCTCCAGCATCCGGACGGCAGCGATCCAGCGGTAGAAACGCTCCATCGATGAGATGTCGGTCATCTTATAGGTCGCCTGCATGTGCTGGCCGAGATCGCTGTGCC
>JAJTFQ010000114.1 GCA_021299955.1 Chitinophagaceae bacterium | reverse complement strand
TTGAGGTCTGTCAGCGGGTTCATGTCGCCACCATAGGAGCTCTGGTCGTTGGCGGTGATGGGTACACCGTCAAGTACATAGAGCGGCTGGCTGCTGGCACTGATGGACGAGTTACCACGTACACGAACGGTTACGGACTGGCCGAGTTTACCGGATTGTGCATTCACAAATACGCCGGCAGCTTTTCCCTGGAGGGCCTGATCGACGCTTGGGAGGGGAACATTCTCAATATCCTTGGCCTTCACACGGGCGATGTTGCCTGTCAGTTCGCGACGGATCTGAGATCCACCGAAACCGGTGACCACCACCTCGGACAGGGCCTTGGTGTCGGCATTGAGTGAAACAGTGAGGGCGGCACCGGTTACGGCGACCTCCCGGGATTCGAAGCCCACGGCAGTCACCACCAGAACCTTGCCCGGTGCAGCGGATACCGTGAAGTTGCCCTGTGCATCCGTCGCAACGGCTACACCGGAATTTTTGACCTGGATCGTAGCGGACGGCACGGGCGCACCCGATTCATCCGTGACCCTACCCTTGACCGTGATGTTCTGTGCCATGGCCGTAGCGGACATGAGCACCCACATCACCAGGGTTTGAAGCAGCGTTTTCTTCATAACAGTGGGGGTTTAAAATTGAATTTGCAAAATTGGCGTATAAAACTTTAAAAAAAGGAATAAGTATATAATAAATGACAAGAAGAAGTCAAAAAACGCTGTTTCCCTGCCTCTATTCTTCATGAATAAGTCCCAAAACACACATTCAATATTTTTAGATGTGTTATTTGTGAGCTTTTCTGTCAAAACTCAGGCTATATTTTAACAAATCTTTAAACCGCACCCTTACAATATTGTTCAAATCTACTTAAATATCTCCTCCGGGATACCGGCAGTTGGGCGATGAGCATTTTAATACATGTTTCATGATTGGGTAGCGTACAGTGGATTTTGGGTCTGGATGCGAAAAAAAGCTTACCTTTAATGTTGGCGTATCTCATTCGCCCGGAATGACCCGGTTCCGGCCAGATGATTCAAAACCAAAATTTCAATCCATTTATGGCCGATTCCTGGAACAAGAAAGAAAGGGAGAAGAAAAAGCAGCAGAACAAGAAAGAGAAAGAGGAGCGTAAGAAGGAGCGCAAGGAGAGTTCGGGCGGAAAGAGCCTGAATGATATGATCGCCTGGCTCGACGAGAACGGTAACATTAGTTCCACCCCGCCTGATCCTTCACGCAAACAGGAAGTGAAGCTGGAAGATATCGAGATCAGCGTTCCGCGCGACCGGATCCCTGAGGGAGACGAGGCGATGCGTCAGGGGGTCATCACCTTTTTCAATAGCATCAAGGGGTTCGGGTTCATCCGCGATCAGCGCACCAAAGAAAGCATTTTCGTCCATGTGAACGATATGGAGGAACAGCTTCCGGAGAATACCAAGGTCCTTTTCGATGTGGAATCTGGTCCCAAGGGACTGAATGCCGTCAGGGTAAAGAAAGCGCCGCTGTGATCAGCGTCGCACCGGCATTTCGTCCCGGATAGGATCTATTTTCAATCTTCCCCACAGCACATAAACGTCCAGTGCCGCGAGAATAATGATCTGGGGTAAAATGCTCCATTCTTCCCGGATCACGTGAAAAATAAAGGCCAGGACGAGCAGGCAGAGGATGCCGTAGGCCGCCCGGAGGCTCCAGATCGTCCGGTATTTAAGCATCGCGGGGAGAATGATCCCTATGCCTGCCGCCATTTCAACTACACCGATCAGATTGACCATCCAGACGGGTGCCTGGTAGATCCAGGGATCCGACTGGGCCAGGGCATCCGGAGACATGAGCAGTTTCAATACCCCCGAGAGAAAGAAAATGCCTGCCAGGATGGTCTGTGCCACCCAGAATGACAATTTCCGATTCCGCTCCTTATTTCTTTGACGTTTGCGTTCTACCCGGGATGAAATCTGACTCATGGGTGGGATTAAATGTTGTGTAAATGCAAAAATGTGACATTCATGACGTAATAACAAGTCCTGATGGCATATTACACATCGACGGGACATGTGGGGTGGTCTTCGCTCAGATCACTCCTTCGCATAGAGCGAAGACATGAGATATTTGCGGTGCGGTCAACTCCAGGTTTGTGCACATAGCGAGGATGGATCAAAACCGTGGGCAGACATGTTGAACACATATTTGGCGATGTGTTGTTATCAATGAACAAGAAAATGAAAAAAATGTTATGGATTTGTTAAGCAGATATAAGGGCGTGAAATGTTATTAGTCTATTAAATTAATAGACTAATTTGCGTACTGATATCGCTTTACATCTCAAGTTTTCAAACCAAAATCTTCGTTCATGAAATTCATCCCATCGCTGCTGCTGTTGTTCTTGCTGGGAACCACGGCTGTTGCGCAGCAAAAAACCTACTCCGGAACCGTCAAGGACGAAACCGGAAAGCCTATGACGGGTGCTACCGTCACCATCAAGGGAACCAAATCGAGCCGGCTGACCAATGACGCCGGTCAATTTACCATTTCGGCGGCATCCGGAGACGTGCTGGAGATCAGTTTCTCCGGGTACGAGACGGGCAGTGTGAAACTGGGTGCTGAGGCATCGGTTGCTGTCAGTCTGAAGCCGGGTTCCGGAGACATTAACGAGGTGGTCGTCACCGGTACACGAGGCCTGCCCCGGTCGAAACTGGAATCCACCGCTCCGGTGGACGTACTCGACCTGAAAAGCCTGGTGGTGGATGCACCACAAACCAACATCACGGACATCCTGAACAACATTGCGCCCTCCTTCAACTCGACGACGCAGACAGTGGCTGACGGAACGGACCACATCGATCCGGCGACGGTGCGTGGTCTGGGTCCAGACCAGACCCTGGTACTGATCAATGGAAAACGCCGGTACACTTCCGCCCTGGTCAATGTAAACGGCACAATGGGTCGTGGATCCGTAGGTACAGACCTGAACGCCATTCCTGCAGGATCGATCGACCGGATCGAATTGTTGAGAGATGGTGCGGCGGCGCAATATGGTTCGGACGCGATCGCGGGCGTGTTGAACGTACAGCTGAACCGTGATGTCAACAAGGGACGCGCGGTGGTGAGCTATGGTGCAAACAACACCAGTTTTCAGGCCTACACCCATGCCAATCCGGGTGTGTTCACACAGGGCAAGGATCCCTTGTACATCGACCGGCGGGTGACGGACGGACAGAAGATCAGTGCCGCACTCAATTATGGCTGGCAGCTGGGCAAAAAGAAGGGTAGCTTCCTGAATGCCACCCTGAACTACGACCAGCGCGAACCGACGATCCGGTCCGGTGAGCGTACAGGAGATATTGACAACCGTACATCCGGTGATGCCGCCAGCAATGCGGTGCTGAACCAATTGGGTGTGAACCGCGACTTCTTCCAGATGCGTGTGGGACAATCACGCACCCGCAATATCCAGGGGGTGATCAACAGCGCCATCAAGTTGAAGGGAGAAAGCGAGTTCTACTTCTTCAGCATCCTGGGCCTTCGCAACGGCAACTCCACCGGATTCTATCGCATGCCCTACCAGGCTACGAACATTCCGTCGATCTATCCCAAGGGATTCCTTCCGGAGATCAGTTCCACGATCCGCGACATCTCGGTGGGTACAGGGATCAAGGGCCGGCTTGGAACATGGAATTATGATCTGAGCAATGTGTACGGCAGCAACTCCTTCTCCTTTAATATCGAGAATACGCTGAACGTATCCGGCTGGTACAACAATGGCCTGAAGCAGACCGAATTCGACGCCGGCACGCTGGCATTCCGTCAGAACACCACCAATTTCGATGTCAGCCGCAAACTGGAAGGAAATTTCTTTACCAACCTCGCACTCGGTACGGAGTTCAGGTATGAGAACTACGAGCAGAAGCAGGGTGAGGAAGCCTCCTGGGCCAACTACATGCGTCGGACCGGCGGACAGGTGGATGTGCTGAACGGCACGCCCACTTCCGTCAGGCTGGCAGACAACACGACCGGCATTCCCGCCGGAGGTTCCCAGGTGTTCCCGGGTTTCCGTCCTGATAACTCACTGAGCCGCAACCGCACATCCGGTGCGGTCTATGCCGATCTCGAAATGGAACCCAATAAGCGCTTGCTGTTCGACCTTGCACTGCGGTATGAGAATTACAGCGATTTCGGCGGCAATCTGAGTGGTAAGCTGGCCGGCCGCTACCGTGTGACCGACAACTTCTCGCTGCGCGGATCCACGAGCACCGGTTTCCGTGCGCCTGCCCTTCAGCAGCGCTATCTGACCAAGACCTCTACCGTATTCCAGGGTGGTGTCGCCTTTGATGATGCGACGCTGCCGAACGACAGCAAGGCTGCCCAACTGCTGGGCATCCCGAGCCTTCGTCCTGAAATCTCCCGGAGTGTGAGTCTGGGTGCGACCTTGAAAAAGGGTCGCTTCTCACTGACAGTCGACGGATTTTCAACCTACGTGACCGATCGCATCATCCTGACCGATGCTTTCCAGGGACGCAATGGCGGTAATGCCCAGGAGCAGGAGATCTACAATATCCTGTTGTTGAACAACGCATCCCGCGGGGTGTTCATGGCCAATGCGACCGACCTGAGGACGCGTGGTGTCGACGCTATCATGTCTTATAACCTGCGCATGCCGGGCAGACAATCCCTGAAGATCGAATTTGCGGGCACCTTTACCGAGCGTCAGATCCAGGGTGCGACCAAGGTATCCGACAAGCTGAAAGGCCGTGAATCCACTTACATGAGTCCGATCAACAAGGCTACGCTGATGGATGGCAACCCGAAGATCAAAGGCTATGTGGCCTTTAACTACCGCGCAGGCAAGTTCAACGCCCTGCTTAGAAGCACTTACTTCGGACAGGTCACCCATGTAGAAGGCGGCGGAGCCACCAACTGGTTCTACATCCAGGAGATGGGCGCCCGCACAACGACCGATCTGACTGTGGGATACAAGCTGAACAAGGGCTTCCGCGTATCAGTTGGTGCCAACAATCTGTTCGATGTATATCCTGATCTGCTGATTGCATCAAAGGGCTACTACAAGCGGTTGGATGTGACGGTTGGAAGTCCCACCTACGATCAGTTCGTGGAGGTCAGCTCCGCGAGTGCGCGCGGTGTGGTCAACAACAACGCCGTGTCTTCGAACAACCAGTTCAACTATTCGCGCCGCGTGACGCAGATCGGCATGAATGGCCGTTATCTCTTCGCCAGGCTGACGCTGGATTTCTGATCACTATCGTTGATGGATAAACAAAAGGGGCGCGGATGACCGCGCCCCTTTTATATTTATTTCAATCAAAAATCAGCTCAATTCAGCCCAGATGAGATGATGGTCGCTCGCCGCATGTTCTTCGCGCTTCAATTCGGGATAAACATCCCAGCGCGGTTTTGATCCTCCGCCGGGCCAGGCGCCCTTACGAAAAAGTCCGCAGGCGGTCACTCTTTTGAAAAGATCCGGAGACAGCAGCAGGTAATCGATCTTATGGGTGGCCGTACCGGGACCGAAAGTGCCGGTCCCTTTATATGTTCCTGTATCGAAACATGGATGCTGAGACACATCTTTCAGATCTGTCTCCTTTAACAGGCTGCGGAGTGGCGCACTCTCCGGCGTATCGTTGAAATCTCCAAGTACCACGATGTTTCGGTCTCCCTCCTTTCTCAGCCTTTTGTAGATCTCTGCCACCTTGCCGGCCTGTAGTGCTCTTTTTTTTCGGGACGAAACATTATCCCCGCCGAACTTGCTTTTAAAATGACAGGGGATGACCCAGATCCTGTCACCATCGGGCGTTCGGACTTCATATTCCGGCGCATCGCGACTGAACAACGGGAATCCCGATTCGGATTTCTCATGGACATGGCTCCACATGAGCCGAAGGGGGTATGATTCGCGGGTCATGACACCCACATCGATGCCTCTTTCATCGTTTCCTTCGATGACCATGATATGCTCATAGCCCCTGCCTCCTACCTGTGTCAATACATGATCGTTGAATTGACGAAGGGCCCGCCGGTCTTCGACCTCCATGAGGGCGAGGATGTCTGGATCGACGTCCCGGATCACCCGCGCTGTGTTCTGTATGGCGATGGCATCGACGGGTTCCTGTTCCAGCTCGATCCAGCCGATCCAGCTTTCCCGCCCCTGGGCGATGATCTCCAGGGGCTTGCCTCCCGTCCGCTTGAAGAGATTTCCGCGGATGGATCGGAAGATGGCAAACCGGTTGCGATCGGCTTTCGATAAACCAAGTTCAGTGAGTAATTCGACCATCCTGGCCTTATCCGCCCCGGAATAAATCTCTCGTTCGAACAAGAGATTGAGCTCTGCAGCGCCCAGGCTGTAGCGGCGTGCCAAGTCTGCATCGGGTTGGTTGAAGACGCGGGTGCGGCGGAACATGTTCTCAACATTGAAAGACGCGATCTTCATGACCAGGGATTTCGTGAGATCCTGCTGCCCGTTGTGGACGAAGGATGATGAAATGAATATAACAAAAAACCCCGCACGGGGCGGGGTTCTTGTCACTATCATTTTGGGAGATCGATTACTTCTTCGCCTTGAGGTTGACGTTGAGGCTGATTTCGTCTTTGATCAGGTTGTTCTTGAGCATGTCCATGATCGACTTGTCAGTCTTGGAACCACCCCAGGTGATGCCCCAGTCGTTGCGGTTGAAGGTGATGCGGGCGGAAGCGTCCACGGTGCTGTCGCTGACAGCTACCTTAGCGGGGAAACTGATGCCGTTGGTAACACCCTTGATGGTCAGGTTACCGGAGATCTGGGCGCTGTCGGGGCTGGTAGCTGGAGCTACGCTGGTAATTTCGAACTTGGCCGTCGGGAAGGAGTCGGTCAGGAAGAAATCAGCGCTTTTCAGGTGGCCGATCAGTTTGTTGGCCATTGCCGTATCGGTGAGATCTGTGCTGGTGATGCTGTTCATGTCGAGGGTGAAGTTGCCGGCTTCGAGCTTCCCTTCCTTCACGGAGAGAGCACCTTCTGAGATGGATAGGGCTCCGGTGTGTACGGTTTCTGTCATCTTTGCACCTTCCCAGTTCACGGAGCTGGCGGCGGGATCTACAAGGAGGCTCGCGCCTGTGGCGGCGGCGGCATCTCCGGCTTCGGTGGTCTTGGAGGCATTGTCACAGGAGGCAAGTGTGATCAGTACAACTGACACGAGGACCATTTTTTTCATGCGTGTATTCGTTTAGTGAATTTTCAAACAAAAGACGAAACAAAAGGTTCAAGGTCTGCAGACATCGAATCGAAGGGGTTCCGCGGGGAACCGCCTTCGGTCGATATCGGGGCCGTATCAGGGGTTGGTGGCTGACCGGCAACGGGTGTTACACAGGTTAGAACAGCTGAATGTGCAAACTTATAGGGCGTGCTTGCAGCCTATTTGCCGAGTAGATCCAAACAAAGTGTTAAGGTCTGCAGGATAAAAACCAGGCCGATCGTGTTCAGCTTGGGTGGTTTGCCTCATCTTTGCGGTGTCCGCCCGCTTTCATTCAAGACCCTCAGAAACATCATGATCCGATTATTCTACATTAACGCTTCCGGGGAGATCAAATGGGAGAAGCGGCCTGCAAACCTGGAGCCGTCGGAGGCCGGCCGGGTGGTATGGGTCGACCTGCAGTCGCCCACGGCGGCAGAAAAGCGACAAGTCGAATCTCATTTCGA
>JAJTFQ010000113.1 GCA_021299955.1 Chitinophagaceae bacterium | reverse complement strand
CTGGGATTGTAGTAGTGAAACTTGGCATCCCAGCAGGCGATCGATGCATCCATCAGTGCCATGTTCAGCAGTGCAAAGGCACGCGCCCAGCGCACTTCACTCCAGTTCAGCGTCACAAAGGTTTCGGCAGCGATGGCATTCCAGTGACCGGGGGGCGTGTAGGTGCCAACGCCATCGGCCCAGAAGTGAACGATCCGCATCCGTTCGCGGGTGGGGTTTTCGCTGTAGTATTTCACTTCGGCGAGTTCTTTTTTAAAGGCCTCCGACCGGGTAGATGGCGGAGCCGCAGGGCGGATCGTGCCCACCAGGGTGGCAGAATCAAAGAGGAAGGGTCTTACCCGTCCGAAAAAAGGCAGCATCGGCGGGCGTTTTGGGGATTCCTGGCTGATCCAGGGGATCTCGTTGATGGCGATGCAATTCTCTTCAAAGACCTTCCAGAGGTTGACCCCATTGACGATGGCGACTGCACCACCCGCCTGATCGCCGCGTGCCCGCTGGATGAAGGACTGTGCGACCTTGTTTCCCAGGCTTTCCCCTGCTTCGATGTCAGAGGTTGTTTCGATGCCCGACAGGAGCCGGGCCTTACGGTGTTGTGCCATCTTTTCATCGATGTATGCGACCTCGCCCGGGAACAGCAGTTTCAACATGGCTCCACTCACGGCCAGGACAACGGCATCCGCCGAAGGATAGGCTTTCTGACCCGGGTTCGGGAGGATCCTGACGATCCTGTTGTCCAGTTCGAAGGCCAGCGGCCGGTTCACCTTGTCCTTCCAGTAGGTGGCGATGATTAGCGCATCATACTGGGCGGCACTGACGTATGCGTAGGCACGTGCGGCGTAGGGCGGGTTCGCGAACGGAAAGTATGGATAGGCGAGCGGATTGGCCGCACTCGGGATCGGATAGGTTCCGTCGGCGTTCTGCATAGGCGGCAGGTTGTATTTGGCGACGAGTTCCCGCAGGATCTCGTTCCAGCGCAGGACCGCCCCTGCGCCCCAGTAATCCAGGTTTTGCTGATCCGCGGAGGAGATCCGTTTCTGCAGGTTTACGATCTGATCGAGCTGGGCCTTGAAAGCGGCATCCTGAACGGCGGGCGGATTCGCCGGGGCGAAATCGGCCGCATTCAGGGGCAGGATGGTTTTCCAGGTGCCTGCGTTGGCATCCGGCTTCACCGGGTTGAGGAGCGGAAACTTGAGATTGGTCTCTGTAATATCCT
Source organism: Chitinophagaceae bacterium (assembly GCA_021299955.1). Classification (GTDB taxonomy): domain Bacteria; phylum Bacteroidota; class Bacteroidia; order Chitinophagales; family Chitinophagaceae; genus Pollutibacter. The sequence goes on along the minus strand of JAJTFQ010000113.1, from coordinate 9,179 downwards.
TGCTGCAGGAGGCAGCGAAGACGCATATAATGGTGATGAATCTTTTCATGATGCGCGTGTTGAACTTAAGATCTTTTTGTAAAATTCAGGATGTAGAACACCCCGATCTGGGCACTGGCGGCTTTGCCCATATTGCGTCCGCTGAGGGTCTGGAAGACGCCGCCGTTCAGCGACAGGCCCTTCCATTTTTTGGGCTCATACTTCCCTGCCAGACCGATGCGCGTCTGGATCATCCGGTTCGAGGGGAAGGGCATGTTGTTCTTGGTGATGTCGAACCCTCCAAGGGTTAGCCACTGGTCTGCCACCACTTCTGCGATCAACTCCGGATCCCGGTACCCCATTCGGAAGTTCGTGTACAGCACATCTGGCATGGCCACCCAGGGACTGTACACCATCCGGTCTGTGAAGTACGCCTGTCGGTCGAGCTTGATATTACTGCGCCGGATATAGCTTGTGCTTGCCGTTGTAAAGAACCACCGGAAGGTCTGGTCGGCCATCACCCGCAGGGTGAGGTTGGAGCAGCCCAGTCCGACCGACAAGGGCAGGTGATCTTTGACGTAGTCCCGGCTGGGCGTGCTGACACCGGCCATACCAAAGAGCGAGAAACTTCTCTTCTCCGTCTTCTTGCGCAGGAATCGGTATTTGGCGACGAGACCGAAGTCCTGCAGTCCACGCTGCCCGATCAGCTGGCCGGCCGTGGCGCGGGCCTGAATGTAAGGTAAGCTGTAGATGATGTTCAGGTTCTTAGTCAGGCCATAGCTACCCATCGCGGCCACAGCGGTGGTGCGGACGGTTCCGATGTTTTCATTGGTGCGCAGGAACGTGCCTTCCCAGTAGCGGTTCCATTGTCCGGCCTGGAAGGAAACACCGGCACAGAGCAGTTTTTTTCCCATCATGATCGCGTCTACGTCGCTCTGGGCGTTGACGGCGATGGGTGCGAGCAACAGCACGCATGACCTCCACAGAGGTCTGATCCACATATTTTTCATGTATGAAGCCTTTGAATGATTGAAAATGCCGGACATGCGGGTGCGTCCGGTTCATGTTATTCAATCAGGCTTCCGGGGGGTTGGGGTCTGAATCAGGATGGCCATCCAGCAGGACGGCTGCGAGGTCTGACGGTTGGGGTCGATGCAGGTCGAGCATAAGTGCGAGGGCTGAGGAAAAAGCCTCGACCGTGGATTCAATATTCAGTTTCTTGAAGAGCGAGATATTTACCGGGATGGATCCGGAATGATCCGAGGGATCCGAATCAACGGAGCGGGCCATCCAGGCGTTGCGGGTTTCCTGCAGCTCCGTACTGCGGATGTTGGGTAAGCACCGGTAGACCATCTGGCCCTTTTCGTATTTGCGTTCCACAAATTCGTAGACGACGCCGTTTACGGTCACTGTACCGCTGATCTTTTCAAACTCATTCCAGTCGGTCGGATAAGGAAGTCCCAGGTCAACACGGATCTCCCTCAATGTCGTTGGGTTATACCGGCCGAGGTCGATATTGGTTCTGGCAACGTCATGTAAATGACGGTTCACGAAAGAGAACACGAGGTCGTATCCCAGCCAGTTGAAGGAAAGGATGAATAGCAGAGCGCTCGTTATGACCTTACGTGTGATCAATGGTATACATCATAAAGATTCAAATAATATACGAAATTTTCAAAATATTTCCAAGGTTTACCGCGAGGGCAGGAAGGAAAGGCAAGGATCCAGTGAGGATGGTTCATTGTTTTGTGGGCTCGATGTTATCTTCGAACATCATTTAATGTTGATTGCATGAAGCAGCTGTTGGCGAACATAGCGTTGGTGGTACCTGATTACGAAGAGGCCATTGAATATTACACGCAGGTATTGGGATTTGAGCTCGTGGAGGACACTGTGCTGAGCCCTGAGAAGCGCTGGGTGCGGGTGCGTCCGCGGGGTACGGAGAACGGTTGTGCGTTGTTGCTGGCCCGGGCGTCAAACCCCGCGCAGCAGGCGGCGATCGGTAATCAGACGGGTGGTCGGGTCTTTCTGTTCCTGCACACGGATGATTTCGAACGGGATCATACTGCCTATCTCTCCAGGGGTGTGACCTTTGTGAATGGTCCGCGAGACGAGGAGTACGGGCGCGTGGCGGTATTTGCGGATCGTTACGGGAATCTGTGGGATTTGATCGGGCCGTGACGCTCACTCCCGTTCATATCTTTCATAAAGACTGTCCGAACTTCAAAAGGATACTTATTGATCCAAACTTGTTCTATGGTAGAACGATCTTGGGATGATCGTTCGATATATTCATTCGATCATAAGATATCTAAATAACATTGTATCCGTTTGAGTAAATCTTCGAAAGGAGGTTGGCCTTTGTAATACAACTTAGATGTGGCGCGGTATCTATCTTTCATTTTTGACAGTATTACTTCATCATTCAGCAGCAAAGCGGGGTGTATGGCAACGGGGATGGAGGCATCCGATCCCTTGATCCTCTGTTTTTTATGAACCTTATAAGCATCGGTATCAATAAACGATACTACATTCTCATTTCCGAGTAGACAGTAGACATCATAGTACTGCCGCATAAAATTCATATCATGAATTCCATCCTTCAAATTCCTGAATTTTCGAATAATGGTTTGAATCTTTTCAATGAGTGTGTAACCAGGATGATAACATTTGATTTCTGATGCTCTGTTATCTATGTATTCACCTGCCAATCCGGATTTTTCAAGGTATTCATGGATCCATGAAGTGATGTTTAATGGAGAGTTAGGAGTAATGTTGTCAAAACCTGCCTCCAGTAAGATCCCCGGCTTTAGATCTTCGAGATATGGCGTATTAGTTTCATAAAATAAACGGATGCCACCACTTCTGTATTTATCTATATCATCGAAAGCGTAGTCACGTTCTATGCTACTGATTCCTGGTATTTTTATTCTTCGAGATAATTCGTCGTAGAATAATTTTCTCCCTTCCCTGACACGAGGCCGGTCTTCATTTCCTTCTGTACGCAGACCAAAATTCGTGAATACTTTGATGTCGATATCTTCAGAAAACCGATCTATGAGACCAAACCCCTTGGATAAAGATGTTCCCCCCTTCAAGGCAAAATCAAACCCTTGCATTTTCAGCGCATATAAAGCATGTGTGATCCAATAATCCTTTTCAACAAGGGTTATATCAATTCCCTGATGTGCTGAAACAATGGCTAGCAAACTTCTGAATTCCGCGTCATTATGTATATAATCAGGCACGCCGTTTTAATTTTCTCAGATTAGACTTAATTAATCTTTTGGTTTTGCCTGATCCATATTTTGATGCTACTTCTGTTAGTGCTGATGTATTGAATGTGCTCCTGTATTGCTCCAGTTTGCTGAGGATATTATCTCGGTCTTCCTCTAATTCATCGATATTGTTAAGCATATCTACCAGCAAATATTCACGTGTAACCTTGTCTGGAAAAGAGGCCTTTATCCTGAATTCAAATTTTTTTCCATTCAGTTTGAATTCGCCCTTTCTTTTATGGTTGTACACCCATGTGGTATTGTAAAGTTGTGTTAGCCCCAGTCCGAGCATGTTAAATGCATTGGGACTGATCAAAAGAAAGGCTCCATCTTTTACAAAACGTTGAATCAGCAAGTGATCATCCGGTGGTATTAAACCGAATTTTGAAAATCTTGGAGCATAATAGAGTCCCTGATTCAATTTCAGGAGACTACCTTCCCTGATCAGTTCAGATAAATGACGGTCAATGGCCGTTGAGTATAACTCAAGGTCGGCACGTCTATAGACCTCACCCGGGATGATATGTTGGCGTAAACGTTCCTTACTCACTATGACAAATATAGTTCAGTCTTAGAAAAGCATGAAAAAATAGAAAAATTCATGCATTTGTTGTTTGATATCATGATTTACCAGATAATCATTGCGACTCAGTCTTTAAACCATATGATCTGTTGCAGGCAGCAATTCGATATCCAGAAATCCGCCGCGCGCGTTTGCCTCGCAGACGATCTGCGGAATGCCGTTGACGATGTCGACCGAAGGTTTGTGGATATGTCCGGCGAGGATGCCGATGAGCTGTTCCGACCGGAAGACGGCGCGATGAAAGTCCATGGTTGTTCGGGTATGGCCTTCGCTGCGCCAGGGCTGCCGACGTTCCAGCTGCCAGCTGCGGTCGTTCTTCGCCGACCATTCCGGGTGGCCGCAGCCAAAGCCCAGCGATCGTCCGGGCACATAGAGCGGGATATGTACCAGCAATATCATCGGGCGTCCGCGGCGTTCGCGTTCCCGGAAGAAGGCCAGTTGTTCGGGATGGATCTCGTAGGTGGAATTATCAATGATGAGCAGGTCCACATCTCCCATTGGTTGCAGATGGAAGAGCGGATCAGCGCCGGCATAGAGTGGTTTGAGGCGTTCGGCAGACCAGGTTCGGCGCAGGTCCGCCGAGGAGCCGGTCATGCCTTCGTAGTGCCAGTCGTGATTGCCCGCGGTGTATACGTGGGGCTTGCCGGCGATGGACAGTTGTCCCATCACCCATTCCACCCCACCCTCCGAGGGGAAGCTGAGGATATCTCCGACCAGTGCCACGTGCGACTGCTTCTTTTCGGTCATCCGCGCCATCGATGCCGTGAAACAGGCTTCCGGATCGGTATCGACACCGGTTTCGAAGTGTTTGGTGCGATTATAGGCCTTGGCCATCCGTCCGCTGAATTCGGCGTATTTTTTTCCACGTTCATCATCCCGAAATAGGTGGGTATCCGCCAGCATCAGGAATGCCTGTCGGGATCTGACCTTCGGATGGCGGAATCGCAGAGAGGTGCCGTCGATGGAGAAGCTGCCGCGGTCAGGAAGATCGTTCGCAGGCATCCCCGCGAAGGCCAGGTTAGCGGGCAGGAAACTGTATCCGGTGAGAATAGCAGCGTTGCGGAGGAAGGATCTTCTGTTGGTATGCATGCGTGATCTGTCGGATGATTCAGGGATCGATGACTTCCAGGATCGAGTGGATCTCCACTTTCGGAAGGGTCACGGTGGTGATGCCGTTGGCATATCGTAGCGGTAAATCTTTTCCTTCCGGCTGCAGTCTTACCCGGGCGGGTTTCCCTTTGATATGAACACGGATATCCGTCAGCGGCGGAACCTGATCGTACCCGATGGCTGCGCGGTTGGTATGTTCTCCGGCGATGTTGATCAGGTTGATGAGGGTGCGTCCTTTGAGTTCGTTGAGGGCGACATGCACGAGGTGCGAGCCTTTCACTTCCACCTTCCGTTCCGGTTGCAGGGCCTCAACAGCAGATGCGATGAAGTCGCGCAGTGCCGGGCTTTTGTAATCTGCATAGGCGGAGCCCGCATCGAAATAGACGGCGGCAATGCGCCCCTTTCCGAGGTTGCGGACCGATGCGGCCACTTCATCCAGCCGGTCGACATAGTCGTTGCTGCGATAGAAATGTGAGAGGGCTTTTGCGTCTGGTGTGAGATTGGCGTTCAGTCGGGGGGAGCGGATTCCGCCCAAGCGACCGGCAGCGGAGATGAACGCGATGTCTTCTTCTTTTTTCTCGGAAGAGGCAATACCAAGTTCGGAAGCGAATATCTTGGCGGTTTCAGCACCGATGGTCAGGAGTTTGCCACCATTCTTTACATAGTTGCGAAGCTCGTCCACCAGCGCGGGTTCGAGTTCCTGGCATTCGGGGATGACGATCATCTTGTATTGCTGCATCCGGCCTGTAAGGTGGTGTTCCATCAGCAGTTCCACGGGCAGCTGGTTGTCGAGCAGCGTGTAGAGGGTAGCCTGCAGTTTTGCCGGAGCTCCCGGGAATGGAGCTGAAAACTGTTTCCGATAGCTGCGGGTCGGGAACAGCAGGGCTACCTGAGGAATGGCGGTGGATTTATGGGTGAAGGGTTGTCTTGCCCGGGCGAAATCTCCCAATTCTTTCAGGATATCGGCCAACCAGGGTTTGAGGGAGAGGTCACGGTTTTGCGTGTAATAGAATTGGATCCCGCCGCCCATGGCGATCACTTCGGCCGCTTCCTGCTTGAGCTGGATCGCAGACTTGTTGCTCATGGGCATCTTGGCTCCGTTCCAGGAGAATCCCCAGGACATCAGATCCCAGGGTTTTCCCTGCGGAGCCAGTGCCCGGGCTTCGAAGGCGGAACGGTACACGCCATCCTGCGGGGTGACATCCCCGGAGAGATAATCGACGTTGTTGAGCACGGGCTCGGGCATATGCGAGGAGTACGACCAGTTACTCGTGATCTGGAATTTCGGGTCATAGGCATGGATGGCATCGATGTATTTTCCCATGTATTTCCGGAACAATTCGCGGGTGAATTCGAGGTACTCGGCGTAGTGCGGGTCTTCGCGTTTGCGGGGGACATCCGTGTAGCCGGATCACGATGCTGTCGAGGTAGGGGCTGAAAAACGATATCTTCTGGGTGTTCTTCTCCCCGTTGGCCCTGACCATCGCCCATTCCGGGCGGGCAGTGGCCACTTTACCATCCCATACGCCGGAATAATGCATGTAAAGCCCCACGCGGTGCCGTTCGGTTACGTCCCGGAAGATGCGTAAGGGATCTTTGTCAAATCCTTTCACGTGGTAGCCGGCCTTTGTGGGATAGCTGGTGATGCCGGGATGTCCCTTGCAGTCGATCTGGATGAAGTCGGGACGCACCTTTCGGAGGAAAGTGTCGACCATCTCCCGGGTCAGCGTTCGCCCGGCATCGGTGATGTCTTCGGTCGCGTGCAGATCGAAGTGAACGCCGAAGAAACTTTCGGACCGACGCAGTTTAGCGGGTGCCTGCGCCTGAGATGACAGATCGGAAAGTACGAGCATGGCGAGTGCCAGCCAGGAAAGTCTGAGCATGAGCAAGGGGTTTTGCGTTGTGGTTGGTAGAAACGGCTTGTCCGTTGCGGCTTTGAATAAATATACGCAAACAATGGTTGCGTCGCGGCGTTGGCGGAAGAACCTGATGTTGACAGCACCATCTATTTGTTCCGGGGGCGCCTTGCGACGGTTCAGGACAGCCCGCTGTGTGTGCATGTCGAAAAAATCAATATTTTGTAGATGTGATACGACAAAAAATCATCCTGATGGCCAGTCTGATGCCGTTGGCATCAATAGCCCAGCCTGCCCCTTCGACGGTGAAGCAGGACTCCCTTTGTGTGGGTGCCTATTTCACGGAGGCGCAGGGTGCTGACTTTTTGTCTGCACATCACCCTACGGATCTGCAGGCCTGGGGTCGCCGGGCGGATACGATCCGTCGTCGCTTGCTGTTGGCAGGTCGCCTGTCAAATCTCCCGGCCCGACCGGCTTCATCTCCGGTCATCCATTCTCGTCGGGAGATGGATGGCTACACGGTGGAGAATGTATTTTTTGAAAGTGTATCGGGATATTATGTTACCGGCAACCTCTATCGTCCGTTGGGGCGGAAGGGCCCATTCCCGGGTGTTCTGGCGCCGCACGGTCACGATGCGCAGAGCGAGGGTCGTTTCCGCGAGCCGGTGCAGAAGCGCAGTGCCACGCTGGCCCGCATGGGAGCCGTTGTGTTCGCCTGGGATATGATCGGATATGGAGATGCCAGACAGTCCGGGCATAAGCTTCCAGAGGCGTTCAGGCTGCAATCGATCAACAGCATCCGTGCCCTGGATTTTCTGTTGTCCCTGACGGATGTCGACAGCACACGCATCGCGGTCACGGGTGAGTCGGGTGGTGGCACGCAGAGTTTCATGCTCGCGGCGTTGGATCCGCGTGTTCGGGTATCCGTGCCCGTGGTCATGGTCTCCGCGCATTTTTTTGGTGGCTGTGTCTGTGAGAGCGGCATGCCCGTACACAGGGGGCCGGGGTATCAGACGGTCAATGCCGAGATCGCTGCGCTGACGGCTCCGCGTCCGATGATGCTGGTGTCCTGCGGTGGTGCAACGCATCTATGGATTGTATGGAAAAACTGACCTGGTAGAGAACGTCCATCTGGCGGATGAGCAGCATGATTACGGACCAGGCAAGCGGGCCGCGATGTATCCCTTCCTGGCAAAGCATCTCGGGCTGGATCTGAGATCCGTGACCGGGTCTGACGGAAAGGTGGATGAATCGAAGTCCGTTCTGTTATCCAGGGAGCAGTTGTCATCTTTCACCACCGATCATCCCCTGCCGTCGAATGCGGTCCGGGGGGATGAGGCTGTTTCTGCTTTGATCAGATGAATATTCCGGCTCCGTCCGGCCATAAAATAAATATAAACCCAACCGACATGCGCTTTCGTTCTTTTGTTCTTTCCGTGCTTGCCCTGCAGATGACTACAGCCGCCGTGGCCCAGAAAGTGAAATTGCAGCGCGATGCGTCCCGTCCGGTCGTGAGTGTCCGCATCAAGGGACAGCATTTCACCGATTTCTTTTTCCCGGATACGATCGCCAAGCCGGTGCTGTATCCCATCAAGGCGCCCAATGGCACGGTGGTGACGCGCGGATTTCCGGTGACGCCGCTGCCGGGTGAGCCGACGGATCATCCGCATCATCTGGGTCTCTGGCTGAACTACGGGGATGTCAACGGGCTGGACTTCTGGAACAATTCCGCAGCGATCCCGGCCGATAAGAAGAAGGATTACGGAAATATCCGCATGGACGGCATCGAGACGATCCGCAGCGGCGAGACGGGGCTGATCCGTTACAAGGCGCGCTGGGTGGACCATACGGAGCGGGTGCTGCTGCGTGAGACCACGGATCTGGTCTTCAGTGAGCAGGGGGGCATGTGGATCATCGATCGCAAGACCACGCTGACGGCGGAACTGCCGGTCAGTTTCAAGGATAACAAGGAAGGGGTGCTGGGTCTGCGCGTGGCGCGTGCGCTTCAGATCCCGGCGAAGGAGACAAAGAAGTTCACGGATGCCAACGGCATCGTCACGACGGTGAAGGCTGTCACGGATACGGTGGCGAATGGCAACTATCTGGCCGCCAATGGTAAGCAGGGCGATGATGTGTGGAGCAGCAAGGCTTCCTGGTGTTTGCTGTATGGCCGCATGAAGGCGGATTCTGTCAGCATCCTGATCGTGGATCATCCTTCGAATGTGGGGTATCCGACCCACTGGCATGCACGCGGTTATGGTTTGTTTGCCGCAAATCCACTGGGGGTGAAGGTTTTCACGAACGGCGCTTCGGAGTTAAATCAAGCCCTCGAGGTCGGTAAGTCGATGACTTTGCGTTACCGGGTGGTATTTG
>JAJTFQ010000112.1 GCA_021299955.1 Chitinophagaceae bacterium | reverse complement strand
CAGTGAACACGGCATTGGCGTCGTCGAGGCAAACTTCCGGCACGATGAATCCGGGTTTGGGGTATGGCGTCACATAAAAGGAGGCGAGGTTGAAGGTGTCGCTCAGGCAGCCGGTCTGGGATTCGACCATCAGTCGCACGGGTTTGTTGCCGTGGACCGGATAGCGGGCCGTCTGCGGGGTATTGGCCGGGAAGGATCGGAATCCGTTGCCATCTGCCAGGTCCCAGCTCCAGCGTACGATGCTGCCGGTGGTGATCGATGAGCGGTCGGTAAAGGTCAGGTCTTTGTTCACGCAGGTCACGGCCGGCACCTCATAGCGGGCCAGGGGGATGGAAGACAGGGTGAAACGATGGATGCTGTCATCTGAAACGCATCCCAGGGGGGACGTCACCCGGAGTTTCACCGACAGGTCACCGGCCCTGTTGAAACGAGCGCGGGGGGTGGCGGTTGCCGTGGTATCCATTTTCCCGGCTGTGCCGAAGTCCCACAGGGCGCGGATCGTACCGGTCGCGCGGTTGAAGAATCTCACGCTGTCGTTTTCGCAGCCGTTGGTGACGGCGGGTGTCAAATCCGGGGATCCTGAGGCTTGTATCGGTGCTGCTGAATTGATTGGGACCTGCCCAGCTCCAGGTGTTGGCGTCCAGGTTGACGGCTTTGAGGAGGGCCGTCGTATTGTAGCAGATGGTCCATCCACCGGCGACATCAATATCCGGCCGGCCGGGTACCTGCAGGTCAATGCCGTTCAGACTGAAATCAGAAAAATAACCATAGCGGGCGGTATTTACCTGTGTGCCCTGGATGATGCCGACGTGGAATTTCCCGTTCGGGTTTTCAATGACCACCGGGTCTCCGGTGCCGGCGATCGTTGGGGAAAGGGTGATCCGGGCGACGGACCATTTCCCATTGGTGCCCGGCACGATCGTGAAGCCGTTCGCCGGTAGCAGGGTATTGTTGCCATTGATGGTGAAATCTCCAGTGACCGCTGTGGGGGCGAGCACATTGATGCTGAAGGTCTGCGTTGCAGAGGCACGGGTGACGTTGACGCGAGTCGAGCCTGTACACTTGACGGAGGGGATCACCGCGCCGCCTACTTCACATCCGATGCCCGTGATGTGGAACACCTGCACTGGCTTGTCGGATTCAAGATAGCATGAGGGATCCGATAGTCTGCCAATGTAGTGATCTCCCTGTGCGTTCAGTGTCGCGACCACGGCGCCGTTCACTTTGACCGTGGTATTCGGTTGGGTGGCGAAGACATAGTAACTATCAGGAGAGATGTTGAGGTATCCCTTGGTGACGATGTATTCCGTGCCTGCCATCAGGTCGGGGATGAGTTGATCCCCTGCCGTATCGGCGCAGTTCTGCCCCGGAAGCAGGATGGAGTCATCCTTGGTAGATACAGAGATCGGTTTGTTCGAGCGCAGGATGGTACCGCCGGGTTTTATCGTTCCGGTAATTCCCGGTGCGGTCAATACATAGGTCTCTCCGCGTTGCAGGTTGATGCTGAAGGTCGCGGGCTGTCCGCTGAGTGGGTTCTTGCAGGTCACATCCACGCGGGTGCCATCTTCAGTAGCCACGATGATGACATCCGCAGTATGTGGCAGTCCGGAGCTGATGGTGCGGTTATTGAATTCCGTTTGCATGGGTACCGTGAATACAGTGCCCAGCGCGTTACGTCCTTTGAGTGCGTACAAATCCCCATTAAAGTTGTGGTTGACGTCATAATAGATGGACACCCGCGCAGTTGAGCTGATGAGTAGTCCTTTTTGCATGACGGTGTTGGGCGTACCGTTTTCGATCAGATCGATCTGGGGGGTCAGGTCGACCGAAACAGAGCTGTTGGCATTCACAAAAACGTTCTGCACACCCGCGGAGGGATTGGCGGGAATCGAGATGCTGACGTTGGCGGATTGCGCTCCGGCACTGATCCTGAGCAGAATGGGCCGGTCGCCATGGGCCGTTTGCAGATCGGGCGCCGCAAACCAGAATTCGGTGTCTGATTGGGCGGAAAGGTCCAAGGATGCTGAAAGCGCAAACAACAATACAAACACACGCAGGATCCAAAACATAGTCCGTAAGGTACGAAATCCTTCAGCCAAAGGTGTGCGGGCATGGCGGGAAATAGCCGGATATCAGGTCAAGATATCCTTCACCACTTTACCATGTACATCTGTGAGCCGGAACCGCCTGCCCTGGAACTTGTAGGTGAGCTGTTCGTGGTCGATCCCCAGGATATGCAGCAGGGTGGCCTGGAAATCGTGCACATCAACCGGATTCTTCACGATGTTATAACTGAATTCATCCGTTTCGCCGAAGGAGAAGCCTTTTTTAACACCGGCGCCGGCCATCCAAAGGGAGAAGCAACGCGGGTGATGATCGCGGCCGTAATTATCCGGCGAGATGCGCCCCTGCGAATAAACGGTTCGTCCGAATTCACCGCCCCAGACGACGAGCGTTTCATCCAGCAGCCCGCGGCGTTTGAGGTCAGTGATGAGTGCGGCCGTGGGCCGGTCGATCTGTTTACATTGATATTCCATCCCCTTGGGCAGGCTGCCATGGTGGTCCCATCCCTGGTGATAGAGTTGCACGAAGCGTACGTCTTTTTCCAATAGTTTGCGGGCCATGAGGCAGTTGGCGGCATAGGTGCCATTATCGCGACTATCAGGCCCGTAGAGATCGAATACCTCGTCAGGTTCACGGGAGGTATCCAGCACACCCGGAACGGATGTCTGCATCCGGAAGGCCAGTTCATACTGGGCGATGCGGGCATTCACTTCCGGGTCGCCCCAGGGCTGGTTCTGAACTTCGTTGAGTTTTTTCAGGTAGTCGAGCATCTCCTGACGGTCGGCGCCCTCGTATCCTTCGGGATCTTTCAGGAAGAGGACGGGATCCGGACCGGACCGGAATTGCACCCCCTGATGTTCAGAGGGCAGGAATCCATTGCCCCAGAGGCGGGCGTAGAGTGGCTGATCCTTGGAGGCATTCTTGGAGACGAGCACCACGAAGGCCGGAAGGTTTTTGTTCTCCGAGCCCAGTCCATAGCTGATCCAGGATCCGATGGATGGCCGACCGGGCAGCTGGTGGCCGGTCTGGAAGAAGGTGATGGCCGGATCGTGGTTGATCTGTTCGGTGTGCATCGATTTGATGATGCAGAGTTCATCCACGACCTGGGCGGTGTAGGGCAGGAGTTCGCTCACCCAGGTACGGCTTTTCCCGTGCTGCGCGAACTGATAGGGTGAGGATGCGACGGGCAGCACAGCCTGGTTGCCGCTCATGCCGGTCAGCCGCTGACCGCGGCGGACGGAATCCGGGAGATGGGTGCCTTGTAATTTCGACAGACCGGGTTTGTAGTCGAAGGTCTCGAATTGTGAGGGGCCTCCGGCCATGAAGAGGAAGACGACCTTCTTCGCCTTCGGCGCGATGCGCGGCAGGGCCGCCATGAAGCGTTCTTCGAATGTTGCCGCCTTGGCGCCGAAGGGCGACAGTAACTGACCAAGGGCGAGGGCACCGAGGCCCATGCCGGTACGCGTGAGGAAGTCGCGGCGATCGATGCGCGTATCTTCATCCTTCATTTCGGGTAGGCGTAACCGTGAGTCGTGGTGGTGATGTCCCATGGGTTATCTTTTGGTGATGAAGGCATCACTGTTCATGATCGTATTGGCAACAACAGCATAGGCCGCCACCTGTTGCGGATCGAGTCCAGGCTCGGTCGCTGCACGGCCGGCCTTCAGCCATCCTTTGCTTTTTTCGGGACTGGTGCGGAAGCGGGTGAGGGTCTTGTGGTATAATTCTTCCAGCAGTTGTAATTCAGTGGTGGCGGGCATTCTGGCAGTGAGTCTGCGATAAGCATCGGTGATCGCAAGGCGTGGCTGTTCGATCTTGGTCATCTTTTCTCCGAGTTTCCGGCAGGCCTCAACATATGCGGGGTCGTTCAATAGTGCCAGGGCCTGCAGGGGTGTGTTGGTCTGCTGGCGCCTCGACAGGCAGGCACTGCGATCGGAGGCATCGAACATGGCCAGGGTCGGGTGTGGAACGGTTCGTTTGGTGACGATGTACAGGCTGCGTTTGTAGATGACATCTGTCGTGTCCTGTGTATAACTGGTATTGTTGATCTCCCAAAGTCCGGCCGGCTGATAAGGTTTGATGCTGGTGCCGCCGATCTCCCGGTTCAGGAGCCCGCTGGCGAAAAGAGCGTTGTCGCGCAGCATTTCGGCAGATAACCGCGATGCCGGTCCGCGCCCGAGCAGGCGGTTCTCGGGGTCGGCCTCCCGTTGTGCCGGAGTGGCCAGTGAAGAACGCCGGTAAGCATCGGATGTGACGATGAGTCGGATGATATGGCGCAGGTCCCAGCCGGAGGTCCTTAATTCCACGGCCAGCCAGTCGAGCAGCGCCCGATGGCGGGGGATCTCACCCTGGTTCCCGAAATCTTCGCTGGTTTTCACCAGTCCCATGCCGAAGAACTGCTGCCAGAGCCGGTTAACGGCCACCCGGGCTGTGAGGGGATGATCCGGATGCGTTAGCCATTGTGCGAGTCCGTAGCGGTTGCGGGGCAAAGATGCGGGGAATGACAGGATATCGGCGGGCGTGGCGGGTTTCACCTCGCGACCTGGCATGTCATATCTGCCTCTTTCGAGCAGGAATGTCTTTTTCGGAACGGGCATTTCTTCCATGACCATGATCTCGCGGATCGTGCGCATGGTATCGGCGTGTTTATCTCGCAGTGACATGAGGGCAGAGGAGGCTGCCGCGACCGCCGTATCCATCGTTTCGGTGAAGTATCGCTTCAGGATGTTTTTTTCGTTTTCGTTCAATGTCTCCGGGGCCTTTTCTGCAATCCTTTTCCAGTCGGCCCGACCGGCGAGTACTTCGATCTCGAAGGGGATGAGCCTTCGACGGTGGACCGTGAGGTCATCTACTTTCCCGCCCCGGAAGCCGCTGCCGCGATACCAGCCGCCGATCTGAAGTCCGGGTTCCTTGGGTTTGTAATAGATGATGTCTTTGTAGAGTTTGTCCTTCAGGTTGTCCATCGGGATGTCCCGACCGTCGACATAGAGCCGGAGGCCTTCCGCCTTTGAAGATCCGTCCCATGCCATCGTGAGGTGTACCCATCTGTTGCGGGGTACGTCTTCTTTGGTGATCCGGATGATGGCATTTGAAGGCGCCGTGTGGGCCATGATGAGTTTCAGCGCCGATCCTTCCACAGAGAGGCTGTAGCCCTTGTAGTTCCAGAGTCTTTCCGCATCGCTTTTGTGCAGGATCACGCCTTCCTTCAGTCCGGCTGGGATCCAGGCGCGGAATCCGATCGTGAAGGGATGCGCCTTGCGGAAGACGCCCGTGTAGGGCATATTCAGATAAACATCTCCGTCGAGTTGCAGGGCGCTGTCGCGATACCCGCGGGTGAATACGGGGATGTCACCCTTTGCGCCCCAGTCGTGTTCCATCCCTCCCTTCCGGGCGGTGTCTGTGGCATCGCGCAGGTTTCCGTCGAAACGGTGGATGGATTCAAGCCCTTTTCGGGGGATGATCTCATCTCCCAGTGCAGCATATCCTCCCGACCGGATCCAGTCTTCTGCCCCGGCAGCGGCCTTGATCTTAGCCTCTTCCACGGACTTTTCCGTGCTACGTATGCGATCGTTCAGCCAGTTGAGGGTCTGCTCTTGTGCGGGCGTGGGGAGGGGAAGGGCGGGTGTGGGGATATCGTCGTTGAAGGATATCTGGCCGGCTTCGAGGACGTTATTGAAGAATCCGAAGATCTCGAAATAATTCTGTTGGGAGATAGGATCGTACTTGTGGTCATGACAGCGGGCGCAGCCGAGCGACATGGCCATGAAAGCTTCTCCGAAGGTGTTGGTGCGGTCGGCCACGTATTCGGCCTGAAACTCCTCTTCCACGATGCCGCCTTCCATGTTCTGTGCGTGGTTGCGGTTGAAGGCCGTGGCGATGAGCATGTCTTTGGAGGGCTTGGGCATCAGGTCGCCGGCCAGTTGTTCGTGGATGAACCGGTCGTAGGGCATGTTCCGGTTGAAGGCCTTGATGACCCAGTCGCGGTACGGCGACATATCCCTGAGCCTGTCGACCGTGTAGCCATGCGAGTCGGCGAAGCGGGCGATGTCCAGCCAGTCGGCAGCCATGCGTTCGCCGTGATGCGGGGAGGCGAGCAGGCGTTCCACGACACGTTCCACGGCGCCGGGCAGGCTATCCTTCAGGAAGGCTTCCGTCTCAGCGGGCGTGGGTGGGAGGCCGGTCAGATCGAGGCTCACGCGGCGCAGCCAGATGTCTTTTGCGGCGGGAGCTGCCGGTGTGATGCCTTCACGGGTGAGCCGGTCGTTGATGAACCGGTCGATCGGATTCGAAACGCCGGGCATCTCGGGCAGCGCCGCTTTTTTCGGTGCGATGAATGCCCAGTGGGGTTGATATACGGCCCCCTGCTCTATCCATCTGATGATCACCGCTTTTTCACGGGCGGTGAGGGTCAGGTGGGAGGCCGGGGTGGGCATGACCTCTTCCGGATCTCGGGAAAGGATCCGGCGGACGGCCTCGCTGTTGGCGATGTTCCTGGGTACAATGGCACGCTTACCCGGACTTTCGGGCAGGGAGGCGTAGGCGGCCTCGGCCTTGTCGAGCCGAAGTCCCGCACGCTGCTTGGCTTTATCGGGGCCGTGACAGGCGAAGCATTTGTCGGACAGGATGGGCTTCACATCGGCGTTGTAGTCGAGTGGGGCCTTGATTTGGTCGTATTCGGCACGTACATCGGCCGGAAGAACGGGGCCGAGGCTTCTGATCGAGGCTGTGGTACCTACGACGAGCAGGATGCCGGATATGCGGATGATCCAGTTCATGGTTTCTTGCGTTGGGTGCTGTCTGGTTTGCGAAGGGTGGCGCTGCCGGTTTCTATCTGCAGGCCTGGCTTTTGGGCTTGCAGGGTGCTCACACCCGCAATAGTGATGCGTGTGCTCCAGGTGTTCAAAGATTTGAGTTTGTTGAGCCGGGCGATTTCGGGGATAGCGGCATCGCTCACGGCGGTTTCGTAAAGGTTCAGTTGTTCGAGGCTGGTGAAACGTGTCAAACTTCGCATAGCCATGTCCGTTATATTGGTGCGTGACAGGTTCAGGTTGCGCAGGGCCGGCATATCCGGCAGGTTGACAATGGTGGCATCGTTCACCGGCAGTCCGCGGAGGATAAGGCTGCTGATCTGTCCGCGGTGGGCTTCCATGGCCCGGAGGATGTCCGGACTGATCTCTTTCAGGTTCACAAAGTTCAGCGACAATCCGTCGGCATTCACAGTGGCGGACAGGCCGAGGGCGTTGAGGGAAGATGCTGCGGTGAGCAGTTGCGGATCCTCGGTGTATGTATTATCTGTTGCTTCGATGGATGAAGATTCCTGAGCCATATCAGGGGCGGAAGGTCCGGCGGCGGGCATTTCCACGGGTGCCGGCATGACGTGGACTGCTGTTTGTGACGCAGATTTGATCTCCACCGGTCCGAAGGGGGCGCCTGACGCGATCCAGTCGCGCAGGATCCGGATCTCCCTTTCCGAAGGTTGTGGTTTGCCTTTGGGCGGCATATGCATGTCATCGTCCATTGGCAGGACGAGATGCGTGAAGAGCTTGGAAGCAGAAGGGTTTCCGGCTTTGAGGATCTCTCCGTTCTTCCCACCCTGCCGGATGAAGGCTTCGGTGTCGAGCCGGAGGCGGCCTTTGCGTTTGGTGGCGGAATGGCAGTTGGTGCAGCGACTGTTGAGGATGGGTTGAATGTCTTCGCGGAAGGGGTGCCTGAAGACTTTGGCGATCGCTGTATCCCCCGAATTTTTGGTCGTTTCTGTAGCGTTGATATTTAGGGTGTCCGTGACCGTTAGTGTGTTCGTAGTCTGAGATGAACTGCTGCTGAACAGGTAGCCTTCGCCGTGGGTAAGTACCCCTCCGTAGTGACCGGCAACGGTCATGACTCCGCAGGTGACCAGTGTGAGGGCGCGGCGTGCGGAAGGCAGGAACCAGGCGGCTATTCCCACCAGGGCCGTGGCAATGCCCAACCATTGGTGGATGTTCACGGTGTCCGGGTCATAGTCGCCGCTGCGCGATAGCAGCCAGCCGGTGGCCGCAGCGACGGCTGCGCTGATGGAGGCGATGGCGATGCCGAGCCGGATGGCGGTTTCCATCTCTGTTCTCCGGGCGATGGGCAGTAGCATGATGATGCCGAGCAGGATCCAGATGCCGAGGGGAAGATGGACCAGCAGCGGGTGCAGGCGTCCGATCAGTTCTGTCATGGCATTGAATTTACGCCAGCGCGGCGGTTCCCCAAAATCCACCGACAGATATGTCAATTCCGGTTATAACTTGGATAAATTTATTA
>JAJTFQ010000111.1 GCA_021299955.1 Chitinophagaceae bacterium | reverse complement strand
CAGTATCGACACAGAGGCACCATCAACCCGGGTCGGCGTCACCAGCGGTCTGCCGGGATAGGTTACCCGGTAGATCCGACCGTGAGAATGGTCGCGCAACGGATCCCGGATATTGTGCTGCATGTGACCGATCATCACGTTATGCCAGTCGGCGATGTAGAGCGAACCATCAGGCGCAAATTCCAGGTCCACCGGACGATAGTTGATATCGCTGGATCTAAGCAGGTCCTGGCGGTGCTTTGTGCTGTAGCCGGTGCCATCTTCCAGCATTTGATGCTGTTTGGTGCCCAGAAATCCGATCGTATTATTGATCAGCATGTCGCCCTGCACCTCCTCCGGAAAATGGCGGCTGGAGACGAATTCAAGACCGGATGTTGGCCTTACGCGATGCTTTTCTTCAATGATACTGACGGCTTTGGGTGTGGCGACGCCATACCTGGACTTCACGGTGCCGGGGATCATCCAGGTGACATCGGGACCTGATGTTTCCGCGTAGAAAACCTGTCCCCAGTCATCAAGTGCAATACCCCAGGGATTGGGGATCGACAGCTGGGCGATCCGGTCGAGTTTTTTCTTCTGGGGGTGATAGCGATAAAAACCACCATTGGTACCCCGCACCGGACCGTAGGAAGTTTCGACATCCGTGGCGAGAAACACACCCTGTCCCATGTATATGCCGCCCGCCGCATCTGTGGTGTAGGCGTGATGGGCGTGGTGGGTGTCGTGATCGTCAAAGCCACTGAGCAGGATCTCACGTTTATCCGCCACATCATCACCATTGGTGTCCTTCAGCAGATAGAAGTTGGTGCCTTGTGAAAGGTACACGCCTTCCGGAGCAAATTCAAAACCGAGTGGAAGGTGCAATTTGTCGGCAAACGTGATCTGTTTGTCTGCCTTTCCGTCGTTGTTGGTGTCCTCGAGGATGATCAGTTTGTCGTTCGGTTTAGGATCTCCCGGCTTCCAGTGCGGATAGGTGGGCATCACGGCCACCCAGAGTCTGCCTTTGTTGTCGAACGATATCTGCACCGGATTGGCGAGGTCAGGGAACTCCACTTCCGACGCAAACAGATCGACCTTGTAACCCGGTGCCACCGTGAACTTGTCCAGCGCCTCTTGTCCGTAGAGATATCTGAGTTTGGCATTCGGATCCTTCGGTACATAGTTGGTTTTCACCTCGGGGAGGGGAGAGGTCCGGGCATCCGCAGTGGCAAGGTCAAAAGGCAATCCCTTGGCTGCCATCCAGATGGCCGTGTCCCGGATCAGGGTCATCTCCCGGATCTTTTTCTGTTCTGCGGGGTAGTTGTCGGGTCCGAAGGGATCATATCTCCTGCCGAATACATGCACCCCGTTGGGGATCTTGTAATCGTTGTGCCAGATCCAGTTCTTTTCCATCACGGCATCATACACCGCCTCTCTGGAAGCTTTGGACGCAACAGACTGTTGACCGAAGATCATGTCCGCCAGGAATGGTCCGAAGCGGGCATATCCTTCAGGCGTCAGTTGGGAACCATCGATGGTCATGTCGGTGTTGGGATCATCGAGCCATTGTTTGCTGGGCGTGAATGCATCGACAAAGCCGACTTTATTCTTACTGGCCACTTCCTGCATGGCCCGGGTGTAGAGCAGCAGATTTGCATTTTCCTGTTTCCCGTTCGGCAGGTCGTGTTTGGAAGAGAGATCCTCAAACGCGATCGGTGATACCAGCACCAGCCGAGGGGGCTTGCTGCCATTGTATTGTTGCGATTGGCTGTGGTTGATGAAGGCTTCCAGCTCCCCCTTGAAATTATCCAGTCCGGCAGGACCTTCGAAGGACTCATTATATCCGAAGAAGCCGATGATGATGTCCGCCTGATGTTTGGTCAGCCATTGATCGGGATACTCCACGAAGCCTTCCAGCCCGGCGGGTTTGGCCAGTTCCGTTTGAAACTTCTCCGCACCCGGAAACGCCCAGGGGGTATTCCGTCCGGAGTGCGGCCGGAAGCCGGCCGTGTTGCCGCCATCGCACATATTGCGGACGTACAGCATGCTGTCGGGGTATCGCAGATGCAGCGATGTTTCGAAGTGATCGGCATTCATCATTCTCGAGCCGAGATTGTTCCCGATCAGCATGATGCGGGCACCTTTCGAAATCGGGATCAAGGGTTCTTCCTTCGGGATGAAAGCCATGATGCCAGCAAGCGTGGTCAATGCCAGACTGGCGGCAACACCTGTGCGAAGCCAGGTGCGACGGTTGATGCGGAAGCGGTGGGTCATAAGGAGAGATCAGGGTTCATCGGACCGAAATGTTTCAGGATGACGATCGGGTCAGTGGATGAGGTATTGACGATCCTCACACCTTCCTGCGCCGCGGATTCGCTGACGAAGTATTCGTCATTTGTCAGTTGACCGTAACGGATCAACGCGGGCGTTTCGATCTCCCATACGCCAAAGGTTCCACGACCCTGCATAACGATCAAGCCGTAGGCAGCGCTGTCTTTGATGGTCACGGTCTGGCCCGGGAATACGGTCAGTTCCTTGGCGCTGAACGCTTCTGATTTATAGCAGATCCAGTTTTCGACGTATCCTTCGGCCTTCATCCCCTCCACGTTCTTGACCGGTCTGGGTGCCATGAAGCGGTTGGCCATCATGTTGGGATCAACGTTCAGGTCCCAGTCGAGGACGTCCATCAGGGCATCGTAGTCGCCGATGCTTTCAGGCGGTGTGCCATTCCACAGAAGCACTTCCGGGATGATGGCCTCGTTCACGAGCGACTGGTACATGGCGAATACATCCGATGCCTTTTGTGGCTCGTAGGTGCACATACTGCCGGGGGCATGTAAAAGACCCGGGGGGACATCCCATCCCGTGCCCGGCTCGAGCTTATAGGCCTGGGAATAATTCGTGAGTTTGTTATCCCCTTTTGTGAAGTTCATGAGGCATTCCTTGATCACCTCCTTCGGTGTACCGGGGGCGATGCCCATGAAGGTGTAGGGGAAATCTCCGCCGTGGTTGTTCAGTTGCGGCGGAAAATAGTAAGCTTCCGGCTTGCCTTTCTGACCGATCAGCGCAGCTTTCTCATCATTATGATGCACATGGTGAGGCAAGGGGCCCATGTTGTCGAAAAACTTAGAATACATCGGCCAGCTTTGATATTCGTTCCACAGCCGATCGCCGATCAAAGCGCCTTTCAGCTCATCCACGGCATCTTTCAGCAGGAACTGATGGGTGACGCCGCCTTCCTGAAAGACGACAGGACTCAGTCCTTCGTTTTCGCCGGTGAGCGGTCCGTTCTTGGCAGGAGTGGTGGATGAGAGCCAGCGCTCGTCGATGCCACCCCGTTCGCCCCCGAGAACGTAGTAGTCGTCCGGATGCAGTTTTATCCTTCTGCCCGGGACGCAAAACGATCTGGGTACCCATGTGGGGGCTAGCCGAAGGATCCCTTTTCCTTGTTCCAATGCTTTTTGTGCCAGTGACTGTGTGCTCATGTAGGTGGTATTAAGCGTTGATATCGAGGGTTAAATGATACGTTTTTGATGCCCCTGGCTCGATGAAGATCAGGGTGTTGTTTTCGCGGGCCATTGCCTGCCCGATGGGCGGATGGGTTCCGGGCTCGATGGCGGTAACATATTCTCCGCGCCCGAGGTGCTGCCAGTTGGTGAGCCAGGGAAGTTCCGATTTGCGGAAGGAGTAGGTGATGCCCAGGTTCAGGGAAGGGTTGTGCAGCCCTGCGCGGCAGAGTCCGTCAGCATCCGCTTCGATATCTATGAATGCCACCTGCTCCCCGTTTCCGCTGTGTTCCGGCAGGGTGTCCCGACAGGTCATGTAAGCCTCCGGATTCAGAAACGGATGGCCGTCGCGGGTTGTCATCCGGCCGTTCCAGGACAGCCGGCTGCCCGCATCTGCGAGCGGCCAGCCCATGTTGCAATGATAGAGAATCATGTGCGGAGCCGGCGTGTTGCCTTTGTTGGTCACCTCGTCGTGAATATGAATGCTGGATTCGCCGAGTTTGGAGGAGATGGTCCTGCGCAATTCCAGCGCGGGGCCAAAGATCGTCGACTCCCGGATGATCCCCGTGATGCTCATCTCCAAACGGCCGGCGGCCGGATCAGGCTGGATGATGGACACGATCTCTGCCGGGGAATTGCTGATGCGGCCGTGAATGCCGCGTTTTCCGTGGGCGTCCTCTTCAGGACCGCCGACATGCGTGAGCCCGCAGGTGCTGACCAGTCCGCCCCCAAATGTCCGCAGCCAGTCGATCCCCTGATCTGACATGGGTTGCGGGGGAGTGAAACCGGCATGGCCCAGCCAGGCCAGGTTGTATTGATTGAATGCGGCATCCCCGATGTCCATCGCCCGGTCGATCAGCACCTTGTAACGCAGTCCCGCTCCGGTATTGATCCAGGCGATGCGCATCCCCCGGCCTGGGCCGTTGTCGATCACTGAGGTTTCGATCCCACCGATCTGGGAGACATTACCCACCTTATCGCTCCAAATGGATGCTCCAGCCATCACTTGGATTTGGTTGTTGCGTTGCCGGCTGAAAACATAGCGTGGTTGGGGTTTCCGCCGGATTTCAGATAAGCCATCAGATCTTTCAGCTCTTCTGCATTCAGTGCGTTGATCATGCCGGGCAGCATCGGTGAGATCTCCGACACGCGCGTCCGCAGCACATTCTTCTTCTGCACTTCGCGGACGGTCTGCGGATCGAAGGGATTTTGAGAGATGTAGTACTTTTCATTATCCTGACGGATGAGACGACCGAGGATAGAACCACCGGCCTTTAAATAAAATACCGTGGAGCCATACTGATCTGAAATGGTTTTATTCGGAGCGATGATGGCCTCCAGCATATCCTTGTCGGAAAACCGGGTGCCGAGTTGGGTCAGATCGGGACCGGCCACGCCGCCTTCGCCTTTCATCTGGTGGCAGGTGCGGCAGAGCGATGCAGCAAACATGGCCTTGCCCTGATCGAAATTGCGGGGGGATGCGTCTTGTGATACTACCTGTAAGGCCTCTTCCACTTTCCAGTTCTTGCCGGGACCTTTGGGTCTGACGGGACCGATATCCAATCCTTTGCGGGCAAGGGTAACAAGGGAGTCGCCGGACATCTTATTATATTTTACAAACAGCTCCTTCGGAACGGTTTCCAGCGCATTTTTCCGGGCCTTGTCGATGAATCCGACATAACAAACACCGCCTTTGTATCCGAAGGCTTTGGTGTACCAATTGAAATATTGATTTCTCAGATCGTCTGTCCAGCCCTTACTAGCCTGGCTGAGCACATTGGCGTACCAGGTCTGGTTCAGTGGGGGCATCTTCGAAAGCATGCCCGCGATGTCCATGCCGTACTGAGGGTTGCGCAGGATGAGGTCGGAGGAGGCGGACAGTGTTTGCTGGCTTTTGGGGTCGTCTTTGGCGCTGAGCAACAATGCCATGGTTTTTTTCACCGATCCGGGGGCTTCGACATATACCAGCATCTTGCTCAGTTCCTTATTGAGGTCGTGGCTGGCGGCGGGAAACAGCGGATCCAGCATGGCTGCCACGGCCAGTTTGTCCGCAGCATCCGGGGCGCCCATTCGGGCAAACACAAGTTCTACAGCGCGGATCATGTCCAGTTGGCGGGGTTCCGGGAGTGCTTTGATGTTTGCACCGGTGAGTGCTGACAGCAGTTGCTTTTTGACGGAAGCATCACCCCGGCGTGCCAGTGCGATCGCGGCCTGTGTGAGGATGACAGGATCCTTCTCCTGAAGTGTTTTGTCTTTCCACTCGGTGATGGGTTGCGCCTCGATGGCAATCCTTGCGGCATATCGGATGTGCCGGTCCTGGTCTTTCAGGAATGGCCAGGCTTCATCTACGGCTCCCGGCTTCGCGACGCCATGGAGCAGTTCGAGCTTCCTGCGGGTTTTAAGGGCATCTGTCACCGGGGCAACAGTCTTTGATTCTTTCACATCGCTGCCGGTGTAATAAACCCGGTAGAGATCGGATTCCAGTCTGCGGCCTCCCGTCAGGAAGTACATCGCGCCATCCGGACCAATGGTGCCATCGGTCAGCGGCAGGGGAGAACCTGAGATGAATTCCTCTCCGGTGGCCGTGTAGGAGGCTCCATTCGGGGTCGGGTACACAGCATAGATGATGCCGAAACTCCAGTCGAAGGCAAAGAGGGCGTTGCGGTACTTCGTCGGAAATTTGGCATTCGAGCCACTCATGAAATTGGTGGGGGACCCCTGTCCGACGTTGATGACAGCCGGCAGGTTATCGGGGTAGTTGGCGTTCCACTTTAGTGTTCCGGGCCTCCAGCCGAATTCTGCGCCGCTGGTCACATGCAGGATCCGGGTCGGACGATACCAGGGCGTCCCGAAATCCCATTCCATATCGGAATCATAGGTGAACATTTCACCGGCATCGTTAAAGGCAATGTCGAAGGAATTTCTGAGTCCGGAGGCGATCAATTCCCATTTCTTGCCCTCAGGATCCGTCTTGGCGACCCATCCGCCATGGGATTCCACGGTATTGTCATGTCCGTTGGGGTCTTTGATCAGGGGGAATAGATTATCGAGTTTGCCGTCGGGGATGTTCCGGTAGGCATCCATTTTTGGGATCTTGGTGAAATTGCCCGCCACTACGTGAATGGATTGCTTATCGGGGGATAACACCACACTGTGGGTGCCGTGTTCGCCGGAACCCTGCATGGATTTCAGCAGGGTGATCTTGTCGTACTGGTCGTCTCCGTTGGTGTCCTGCAGGCGATAAAGTCCGCTGGTTCGCTTTAGATCGTTGTTGCCGGAGTGGTTGATCATCACGTAGAGGCTGTTGAAGGCATACAACAAACCCTGGGCATATCCCATGGAAATTTTACCCGGATCCTTTTGATTCATGAAGGCTGAGTCGCTCAGAACTTCGAGTTTCTCGGCCCGGGTCTTGGTGATGGTATCCCCGATGGCCGGAACGGTGATCCGGTACAGGTATCCGTACTGGTCGGATGCGATGATCCGTCCCTTTGGATCAAAGGTCATGGATACCCATGAGCCTTCCTCATGTTCGGACGGGCCGTAGAGTCGGTCGGCCTTGAAACCCGCGGGTAGCTTGAGTTTCGAAACCTTCGGATCACTTGAGGTGAAAGCGGGTTCAGTGTCTTGTTGGTAATGCGTGAAGGCCGTGGCGATCAGCAGACAGGAAATACCTGTCAAAGCGAGGATGTATGTTTTTTTTCTCATGGCACGCGTTGCGTACCTGAAACTTATGAGGATTTTGCCAATTAAACAAACGATAGGTGCAGAATGGGTAAAAGAGGTTACTAATCAACATAATTTCATGAAGGCAACGCCTTCAGGCTGTCGTCATTTGTCTGAATGGGATTGCAGGATCTATCCAATGAATTGTCTGACTTCCAACGGGTCTGGGCAGGCGAGCAGCATCTCCCGGATAGTGTGTCCGGTCAATGGATGAACTTGTTCGCCAATCAGCTCGTTGAGGGGTTCCAGCACGAATCGCCGTTCCGCCATTCGGGGATGGGGTATTTCCAAATCTGCGCTGCAGATCATGAGATCGCCATACAGCAGAATGTCCAGGTCGATGATTCGGGGACCAAACTTTTCCCCCCGGATGCGACCCATTTCCCGTTCGATCCCCAGGAGTACATCCAGGAGCGCTTCTGGTTTCAAAGCGGTATCCAGCTCCAGTACCTGGTTCAGAAAGTCGGGCTGGGCTTCGATTCCCCAGGCGGCCGTTTCGAACAAGCTCGATCTTCGAAGGATGCGACCGCATCTGGTATCGATCAGATCAGCTGCCCGCCTGAGATTTTCGAAACGATGGCCCAGGTTTCCGCCTGTCAGAATGTACGAAATTTCCATGAAACGGCAAAATTAACCCATGAGCGTATAGTCCCTGCTTTTTCTTTGAGCCTTCGTTTCCTCGTGGTTGGGATTTAGCCCCCG
>JAJTFQ010000110.1 GCA_021299955.1 Chitinophagaceae bacterium | reverse complement strand
AGCAGGAGCGTTCAAGGGTCGCAAGATCACTTACCACGATTCATGTTACCTGGGTCGGGCCAATGGTATCTATGAAGCCCCCCGAAAGGTCATCGAGGCGCTGGACGCCGAATTGACGGAGATGAAGTCGTGCCGATCCCGCGGACTCTGCTGCGGTGCCGGCGGCGGCCAGATGTTCAAAGAAGAAGAGGCCGGACAGTTGCGCGTCAACCTGTCGAGGACCGGCGAGGCGATCGCCTCCGGGGCGCAGATCATCGCCGCAGCCTGCCCCTTCTGCAATACCATGTTAACGGATGGGCTCAAAGTAAAGGAACGGGAATCTGATATGGAAGTCCTGGACATCGCGGAGCTCATCGCTCGCTCGATGTAATCGACTGAAATGCCTGACATGTTTCCATCCCGTCTGGGTGCTTAACTTTGTAATATGAATCTTGAATACAAGCATCTGCTTCCGGAAGATTTCGCCCCCGACGCGCGCGTTTGGGTTTATCAGTCATCCCGCCTGTTCACCCTGCAGGAGGCCCTGCAGATAGAATCCCTGCTCGAATCCTTCGTCGGTCAGTGGAAAGCGCATGGAGACCCGGTCAAGGGGTTCGCGACCCTGTTCTTCGGACGTTTCATCATACTAATGGCGGATGAAACCATCACCGGTGTCAGCGGATGCAGCACAGACAGCTCAGTAAGGATGGTGAAACAGATCGAATCAATGTTCGGTGTGTCGCTGTTCGACCGGCAACAGCTGGCCTTTATCAGAAATGAAAGAATTGAGCCGATCCCTTTGAGTCAGTTCGATTATGCCATCGCGCATGGGATCATCACGCCGGATACGCTTTTCTTCAACAATGTGGTACTGACAAAATCAGCACTCGAAAGCCACTGGATCGTGCCGGTCAAGGACAGCTGGCTGGCCAAGAGATTGAAGTCCACGGTTTGACGCACTTTTCCCCCTGCGGATGGACACATGACAGCCTGTGATCATCTGGCCGGTTTCTTCCCGGCAGACGGCTTTTCGGATCGACGTTGTCCACCCTTTGATTTAGATGAGGAGACAGGGGTATTGGAAAAGTGATAACTCAGCGTGAGCCGATAGTTTCGAGTACGCGTGAGGTTCCTGCTTTCCGTCCGGAAGTTCACCCCTTCCGTAACGGTCACATAGGTCTGCTGGATAAATGGATCGACCACCTGCGCTGTCGCAGATAGCTTGCGCTTCCAAAAACGATACTGGCCACCAAAGATGGTACTGACCGTACTTCTAACCGTACCCTGAGGATTTGCGTAACGATTGATCTGCAACGTTGAGGTTACGTTCCATTCCGGGATCGGAGCATAGATCAGATTGATGCGGCCGTTGATCGAGGCGCCATTCCGGTAGCGGAGCACCTCGCGGTCGTATTTGCTGTAGAGGTTGATCGTGTAGGACGCATTGGCGTTCATGCGAAAACCTTTGGAGAGATTAAGGTTCAGCCATGTATTCGCCTCCCATTCCTCCCGTCCGCTGATGTTCTGCCAGGTGATGTTCGTGCGACCATCCTCTTTCAGCATACGAACGGTCGCGAAGATGTCTTCTACCCGGTTATATCCAAGCCCAGCATTCATCTGAAACTTTGTAAGCGTGCGACCGAAAACCAGGTCAAGGTTATGGGAGGGTGAAGGGCGCAGATCCGGATTGCCGAAACGTAGGTTATAAGGATCGCTGTAGTCGATCGTGGGATTGAGTTCCCGGATGCCCGGCCTGCGCATGGTCCGGCGATAGACAAAACTTAAGGAGGTCTTCCCGTCCCAGTTCTTGTTGAGGTTGGCGTAAGGCTGCCAGTTCTCGTAGCCGCTTGAGACCCTGTTCTTGTCGCGGATCAGATCGAAGAGGATGTCCGTCTTCTCCACCGTCATACCGCCGGACAGCCAGAAACGCTCTCCCAGACGTTGACGCAGGCCGAGCGTGCCGGATGTCACATCCTGTCGGAAAACGAATTCATTGCTCATGAAATCGATCAGTCGCCGGTTGCTACCATCGGGTTCCTTATCCCAAGTATCCAGGTCTACATCGCTGAGATTGCGTGTGAAGGCCGCTGCGGTGGACAACGTCGTCTTTGAGGGAATGATCGGTTTATCGTAGGATACCCTGATCTGCACATTCCGGTTATAGGTGACCTCCCCCTGCTCTTGTGCAGAATCCCGGCCCAGGGACTGGTATTCTCCATCCGTGAAGGTCTGCCGGAAATCCTTGACACCGTCTGTATTTGACACGCCTCCGCCGAAGGTGAAGCGCAGGGTCTCCCCTTTCGCCTTGCCTTTGTACAAGTATGACAGGTTGATGGTGGGATTGAGATTAATGCCGGTGGAGCTGATGGACCGAACGCTTCGGCGGTATTCCTTTCCGAAACGATTGACATTGGTGTAGTCGATCGTCCGGATGTCATCGAAGTCGTTGATGTTCCCCTCTATGGTGATACCCAGCGTATTTCTGGGATCGATGTCCTGGTCGATGTTCAGCCGGGCCACAGGCCGTATGAAACGATTGTTGAAACGACTCTCCGTAATGAGTTGATTGGTGCTGTCGCGAAAGCGGTTCTCCCGAACGGATCCACCTTCTCCAAGATAATTGCCATGCGTCGTTCCGGTGTTGAACTGGATCGACAATCCCTTCTTCCGCAGGTTGAAGCTGGCGCTGGCCCCTGCCTCTCCCCTGCTACCGTAGGTAAGCGAAAATCTTCCGCTGATGCCGGTCTTGCCCTTGCGGGTGACAATATTTATGACCCCGCCGGGTTCGTTGGCATACTGTGCCGGAGGGTTGGTCATGACCTCTATCCGCTCGATCATACCGCCGGGCATGGATTCCAGAAAGTCCTGCATCTGCTGGGCGTTCATCGCTACGGGCTTGTCATCCACCAGTATGCGGGGTTCGCGGCCACGGACCGTTATCCGTCCATCGGGGTCGTTCGAAACAAGCGGGATGTTCCGAAGAAGTTCGGAGGCATTGGAACCCGTGCTCAATGGGGATTCCGCCGCATTGAAAATGAGGTTGCCCTCCTTTTGCTCGATCAGTGGTTTTTCGGCATGGATGACGATGGTTTCAAGGCCGGAGGTCGCGATGGGCATGATCAGGTCTGCCAGGATCATCTCCGGTCGATCGGCCCGGATATGAATGCTGTCGATCTGCAGCGGGGAAGACCCAATGGCCGTGATGCGGATCGAATACCAGCCAAAAGGCAGGTCGGAGAACCTGAAATCCCCCTTTTCGTCGGACTGGCCGGAACGACGGATATTCTGATCATCATGTCTGCCGATCTGTATACTGGCACCCGGAACTGCATCGTTGGTCCCCTGCCGCATGATGTTACCGCTCAGCACGCCCGTCTGGGCACTCAAAGGCTGCTGCGCCCTTGCCTGGCAAAGGAACAGGTAGGAGATGATCAAAATGAGGGGAAGGCGCATGCTCAAGACGCATAAAAATAATAAAAAAATCAGGGATATGGGGATGAAATACATGAACGGCGATCGTACTGAGCGCATCTACCCACGACAAGCTGTGCAAAATGGTATGAAAGGATATGACAATCTGGCACGGATGGGGTAAATTGATTAATTTTGCTGTCCATTCGGCGGTCTGACGATGTTGTGCCCAAAAGGCCGGATGGAATGATGATGATGCCAGCAATCACCAACCCGTTCACATGCAGATGCCAACCATAGAAGACATTGTCAGTCAGCCACCCGTGAAGGATCCCTATCGCCATAATGGTGAGGCCCTGCCTGTCGCCGACACCGGTGATGACAGGCCCGGGCTGCGACGGTTCTACATCGAGAGTTACGGATGCCAGATGAATTTCAGCGATAGTGAAATTGTGGCGTCCATCCTGACCGGGGCCGGTTTTGGTCCGACCCGGAACATGGAGGAGGCAGACCTAGTACTCGTCAATACCTGTTCGATCCGCGAAAAAGCGGAACAGACCATTCGAAACCGGCTCACCGCCTTCCGGCATCTCAAGCGAGAGCGGCCGGGCATGCTGATCGGTGTCCTCGGATGCATGGCAGAGCGACTGAAGTCGAAGCTGCTTGAGGAAGAAAAACTGGTGGATATGGTGGTAGGTCCGGATGCGTACCGAACCCTGCCCCAACTCGTGGAAGAGGCAGGTGACGGGCACAAGGCCGTCAATGTGCTGCTGAGTCGCGACGAAACCTATTCCGACATCTCCCCCGTGCGGTTGGACAGCAATGGAGTGACCGCTTTTGTCAGCATCATGCGCGGCTGCAATAACATGTGTGCCTTCTGCGTCGTACCCTTCACCCGGGGACGGGAAAGAAGCCGGGATGCGGCCTCTATCGTGTCGGAATGCCGCGACCTTTTCGATCGCGGATTCCGGGAGGTAACACTGCTCGGCCAGAACGTCGACAGTTATTGCCATGTCGATGAGCAGACCGGTCAGACCGTCACCTTCGCCGACTTGCTGGGCATGACGGCAGAAGTCAGTCCCCTGCTGCGGATCCGTTTCAGCACCTCCCATCCGAAGGACATCACCGACGATGTGCTGCATACCATGGCCGCTCATGGAAATATCTGCCGTTACATCCATCTGCCGCTGCAGGCAGGATCTACACGCGTTCTTCAGCTCATGAACCGGACATACACCAGGGAATGGTACCTGGCGAAGGTCCGCCGTATCCGTGAGGTCATGCCCGACTGCGGCATCAGCTCCGACATCATCGCCGGCTTCTGCACGGAAACGGAAGACGACCATCAGGATACCCTCGATGTGATGCGTCAAAGCCGGTATGATTTCTCCTACATGTTCATGTATTCAGAGCGGCCAGGAACGCTGGCAGCGCGCAGATATGCAGATGATGTTCCGCAGGATGTGAAGAAGCGTAGGTTGGAAGAGATCGTTGCCCTGCAGAACACCCTGTCGCTGGAAAGCAACCGGCAGGATGTTGGAAGGGTTTTCCGCGTGCTGATCGAGGGGAACTCCCGTCGGAGCGAACAGCAATGGATGGGCAGGAACAGCCAGAACAAGGTGATCGTATTTCCCAAGTCGGACATGCCAGGCATGGGCCCCGGGGATTATGTCGACGTAAAGGTCACCGATTGCACACAGGCCACGCTGATGGGCGTCGCCGCCAAACATACACCCGCCTGAACATGGATGTACAAAGTATAAAGAACAGATTCGGTATCATCGGCCACTCGCCGGCACTGAACTACGCACTTCAGGTGGCGGCTCAGGTGGCAAACACCGATCTGACCGTACTTATCGTAGGCGAGAGCGGTGTGGGCAAGGAAGTCTTCTCCCAGATCATCCATGCAATGTCTGCCCGCAAACACAACCCCTTCATTGCGGTGAACTGCGGCGCCATCCCGGAAGGAACGATCGACTCCGAACTCTTCGGTCACGAAAAAGGATCCTTCACCGGCGCCGTCGACAGCCGCAAGGGATATTTCGAGACCGTCAACGGCGGCACGCTGTTCATGGACGAGATCGCGGAAATGCCACTCGGCACCCAGGCCCGCCTGCTGCGCGTACTGGAGGCCGGAGAATTCATCCGCGTCGGATCCTCTAAAGTCCAGAAAACGGACGTTCGGGTGATCGCCGCCACCAACAAGGACCTGCTCACCGCCACGCACAATGCAAAATTCCGGGAAGACCTCTATTACCGACTGAACACAGTGCCCATTCGTGTCCCCGCCCTGCGGGAAAGGCGCGAAGACATCATCCTGCTTTTCCGGAAATTTGCGGTGGACTTCGCAGAAAAATACAAGGCCTCCCCCATCCAGCTCGATGAGCAGGCCAGGCAACTGCTGATCGACTATCCCTGGCCCGGCAACGTGCGGGAACTGAAGAACATGGCCGAACAGATCAGTGTCCTTTCACAGGATAAACTCTTATCCTCCGAAGACGTCAGGCGGTTCCTTCCGGAACACCGGGAAAACCGCCTGCCCGCCATCACTTCGCGAAGCCAGGCCTCACAGGGCGGCCAGGACTTCATGAACGAACGGGATATTCTCTACAAGCTTTTCTTCGACATGAAGAAAGATGTCACCGAACTGAAAAAGATGTTCGTAGAGATCGTGCAACATCAGCCAGCACATGGAACGGTCATGCCGACAGAGACCATGTTGCACGAACTGGATCATGAACCGTCGCTTCAGCGGGATCAGGCGATGGTCAAACCCATGATCCAGCCGACAACAACCTCCGTTCTGCTGCCGCAGAACATCATCCAGGATCATGTAGAGGTGGAAGAATCCCTGAACCTGATGGATATGGAAAAGGACCTGATCGAAAAGGCCCTGCGCAAACACAAAGGAAAACGCAAGGATGCCGCATCGGACCTCGGCATCAGTGAAAGAACGCTGTACCGGAAACTCAAAGAATACAACATTGACGACTAAACGATCACAAGGCTTCCGAAGCCTGCTGTTATTGGCGTTGATGCCCATCTTCCTGCAGGGAACCTGCCGGCTGTCGATGCAGGACATATCCATTCCGCCGGAGGTAAAGACCGTGCGCGTCAACTTCATCGAAAACCGGGCAAGGTATATCAACCCCCTGCTGAGCCCAAGACTCACGGAGAAGTTGCGCCAGAAGATCGTAAACCAGACCCGGTTAAGCCAGACGAACGGGGAGGCAGACTACGTCATCTCCGGAACGATCACTGATTATTCTGTCAGCACATCGGGCATCTCCAACAACCGCGAGTCGAGCAACAATCTCAACGTGACGGTCAACATCGTTTTCAAGAACCGGATCGACGAAAAAAAGAATTTTGAAAGCTCTATAACCCGTAACTTCCCATTCCCTGCCAGCCAGTCGCTGCAGCAGGCAGAAGCCGGACTCAACGAGGATATCATCAAGAACATTACCGACGAGATCTTCAATAAGATCTTCTCCAACTGGTGATCACAATCCTGAAGCTGATGCAAACCAAACTGGACCACATTATCAGGACAACACTGGCGCGGCCTTCGATCAAAGAAGCGGACCGGGAGGAACTCCTGATGCTCACGCACGAGTTTCCATACTCGTCCGTACTGCAGTTCCTGTACACCAAACGGCTGCAGCAATCGCAGGACCCGCGCTTCGGTGACAGTGTGACACGGACTGCTTTGTTCTTCAACAACCCGCACTGGCTTTATCAGCAACTCAGAGACATCCCAGCCGTGGAACAGGTCTCTCAGCAAGAAGGCTCCGTTACGGCGGACCATTTGCCCGGTCAGTTGGCTGATGCCGGACACCTGGAAACGCTGGAGTATGAGGTAGATCCTGTACGTGAACTTTCGGCCGCAGAACAGGCCCTCATCGCCTCCCTGACCGAAGCCCCTGACGGGAGTATTCGCCCGGATGCTGACGATGACCGGACCTTGGAAAGCACTGAAAGCGAGGCAACTTACCTTATCCAGGAAGCACCGGATACCGACCCGGAGATCAAGGATCCGGAACCCGATCCCTCACTTACCGAAGCAACGGAGCAAACCAACGTACCGACTGACCTGACGGCAGTGCTCTTTGTCGGGGAGTCTGCAACCACGGATTTGTCATCGGCACTCCCTGACACTGAGATACCGGCAACGGTGGTGATGCCCGCGGAAATGGCGGAGGAAAACATCCAGTTGGATGTTCCGGATACAGAATTTACGCCGGATGGCCCCGCGCATGCGGCCGAAATGGTTGATGATGTAGATTTCATTGACGAGAAGACGGAGCCCGAAACGGATATAACCGCACCAGTTCTGCCTGAATTCGACACCAAAGATCCGGAGCCAGCCATCGCTGCTCCTGCGGACGATCTGCCAGTACATACCATCGAAGATGAAAACGGCTCGACCGATATCGAAATCCCCGACGAAGCCCGTTCCGCAACCGATGAACTCCCCAACACAGATGATACGCCTGCAGCGGAAGTGCCCTTCTCCTCGCTGATCACGGTGATCTCTTTCGCAGGACCACAGGATGTGAACACGATCCACACC
>JAJTFQ010000109.1:2020-10090 GCA_021299955.1 Chitinophagaceae bacterium | reverse complement strand
CCCCACGCTTGGAGAGTACCCCCACGCTTGGAGAGTACCCCCACGCTTGGAGAGTACCCCCACGCTTGGAGGGTTTCTGGGCCTATCGTTCCAGCTGTTCCTGCATGCGCCTGACCCGGTCTTCGAGTTTTTCGGACGACATGCTCTCCCGCATGCTGTCAACCTTCACCGGAAAACTGAATGGTGTCAGTCGCTCCGGATAGGTGATGACGATGCGCCCACTGGTGATGCGGTCAAGCATCTCCCGAAGCCGAGCCTCCTCCATCTGGTGGTCGAAGACCTCCTGGTAGGCCTGTCGAAGGAGGATGTTTCCCGGGTCATATTCCTGAAAGACCGAAAACAGCAGGGATGTGGATGATTGCAGGTGACGGGCCTTCTTTTGCTCTCCGGGCATGCCCTGGAAAACCAGTCCCCCGATGACGGCGATGTCCCGGAACTTTCTTTTCGCCATCTCTGTAGCGTTCACACTTCGCTGAATGTCCTCCGTCAGGTGCTCTGCCGAGAAAAGCTCCTGTGCATTACTGTCATCCAGCGGGATGGGCTGGTCACTCAACAGTTCGAAACTGTAGTCGTTCATCGCGAAGGAGAACGTGATCGGATGGTGGCGACTGATCCGCCAGGCCAGGATGGCGGCCATCGCCTCATTCACCAGTCGCCCCTCGAACGTATGCACAAAAACATGGAATCCATCCTTTGTTTCGACATGCTCGATGAGCAGCTCATCCCGGCCGGGAATATGGGAAAGATCCCGCTGCAACTGCATCAGGGGCCTTAGCGCCAGCAATTCCGGTTCCTGCGAAAGTCCACTGCCTGCCTCTTCGAGTTTGATGCGCAGCATGCGACCAAGGTGCGACGACAAGGGCATTCGTCCACCCATCCAGCTGGGTACGATCGACTTCTTCGCATTCGATTTCCGCACCAGCACGGTCATGTCGCGGATCATCACGAATTCCAGCTTCCGGCCCGCCAGGGTGAATACATCGCCTGGCAGCAGTTTAGAGATGAACCATTCCTCGATCACCCCAACATGACCTCCGGTGATGAACTTGACCCTCAGCATTGCATCACTTACGATCGTGCCGATATGCAGCCGATGGCGCATGGCGATCCTTCGATTCGTGATGCGCCATACACCATCCTCCACCTCGAACTTTTTGTATTCGTCATACTGGCGCAGGGCGTGGCCACCATCCCTCAGGAAGATCATTACGGCAGACCATTCATCCTCCGTGATGTCCCGAAAACACCAGGTAGACCTGACCTCGTCCCATACATCCCTGGGAATAAAGCCATCGGATACCGCCAGGGTACAGAGGTACTGGATCAGCACATCGAAACATTGCGCTGCCGGTTGACGGTGTTCGATCGTCCCTTCGTGGATCGCCGCCTTGAGCGCGGCCACCTCCAACAGCTCCAGGGAATGTGTCGGCAGGAAAAAGATGCGGCTGATCTCCCCGGGCTGATGGCCGCTTCGACCTGCACGCTGCAGAAAGCGCCCCACACCTTTCGGCGAGCCCACTTGTAAAACCGTGCTCACAGGTCGGAAATCCACTCCCAGATCGAGACTGGAGGTGCAGACCACCGCCTTCAGCGTACCCTGGTGCAGGGCATCTTCTACCCATTCCCTCAGTTCCTGTTCGATGCTCCCGTGATGCAGCGCGATGGCGCCGGCCAGGTGCGGTGCTACATCCAGCAGGGTTTGATACCAGGTTTCACTCATCCCGCGGGTATTGATGAAGATCAGACTGGTCCTGCCCGAATCCAGAATCGGCAGCACTTTTGGAGCCAGTTTTATGCCCAGGTGCCCCGCCCATGGATATTTTTCGATCTCGTCAGGAAATACCGCCTGCACATCAATACGCTTGTCGGTGACCGCGCGGATGATGATGCCGTCCCCTTCGTTCCTTCGTGTATTCGTACCCGTTAGTAGTGGTGCCAGCAACACATCCCTGGCCTCCTCCAGGTTGCCGATCGTAGCCGATATGCCCCAGACCATGCAGCCGGTGTTTGATGCTCCCGGGATATCCCCGGAGGCCGGGTTCCTGATGGACATGATCCTGCTCAGTGCCAGTTCAACCAGCACCCCGCGCTTCCCTCCGATCAGTTCATGCCATTCATCCACCGCCACTGTCTCCAATTGTCGGAAGGTATCGGCATATCCCTTCTGGGCCAGGAGCAGGTGCAGACTTTCGGGCGTGATGATCATCACCTCCGGCATGTTTCTTTTCTGACGCTGCCGCTCGCTGGTCGACGTGTCTCCATTTCGGATGCCCACCCTCCAGGGCAGGCCCAGCTCCGAAATGACCTCTTCCATCGCCCGGCCGATATCCTTGGCCAGCGCCCGAAGCGGGGTCACCCAAAGGAGCCGAAGTCCGTTCTGCCTGCGCGTTCGCCAATCACCCGGATGGGCATCGATGAACCGGATGATCGAGCCGAGAAAAACAGCATAGGTCTTTCCGCATCCCGTTGGCGCATTGACGATCCCGCTGCAGCCAGAGATCATGGCCCGCCAGGTCTCCGCCTGAAAAGGAAACGGTACGCGATCCCGACGCTTCAGCCAGCCATCTACCTCCACCCAACCTGTGGTATTTCCCGATTCCGATTGCTCAGGCATGCATTTGTTGATATGAGATAAAAATCGTATATTAAATAACTCATCCCACCTGTTACCGACCCCCCGGATCAGGATGTCTCTTCCGATCCGTTACCGGCACTCCCGTAATGTTCCAGCAGTCGTTTCAGGTCATCCAGGGTGTCGATCTCATCCACCCCCTTGTCGGTGCGCCAGCGGCTGATCCTCGGAAACCGAACGGCGATGCCGGCCTTGTGTCTCCTGCTTTCGCTGATGCCTTCAAAGGCGATCTCGAACACAAGCTCGGGCTTCACAGTGCGCACGGGACCGAACTTCTCCAGTGCGTTGCGCTTGACGAAGGCGTCGACCTCCCTGAATTCTTTATCTGTCAGTCCGGAATAGGCCTTCGCAAAGACCACCAGCCGATCCCCATCCTTCAGTGCGAAGGTGTAGTCTGTATATAGATTGCTGCGCCGGCCGTGCCCCTTTTGCGCATACACCATGACCGCATCCACGGTCATGGGTTCCAGTTTCCATTTCCACCAGTCGCCCCGACGACGTCCTGCCTGATAGACGGAGTTCATCCGTTTGATCATCAAGCCCTCACTTCCGCGTTCACGTGCTTCACGCCTGCGCAGGGTCAATGACCCCCAGTCGTCGAATGCGACCGTCTCGGAGCATTGCAACCCGGGATGACCTACGCTGCTGATCAGATCGACCAGGATGGACCTGCGCTCCAAGAAGGTCTTTGTTCTCAGGTCCTCACCACCGAATTCCAGCAGATCGAAGGCCATGAAGCCCACCGGCGCCTCCTTCAGGAGCCGGGCACTCAGCCGCGTGCGTCCGATGCGGGTCTGTAGCACCGAAAAGGGGAGGGGCCTGCCATCCCGCATCGCCATGATCTCCCCATCCAGCACGGTGCCGTTGGGAAGGCTTGTCCGCCACGACTCGAATTCAGGAAATTTCTCCGTCATCAATTCCTCTCCGCGGCTCCACACAGACCAGGTGCCCGACCTCAGGATCACCTGCCCCCGGATGCCATCCCATTTCCATTCGGCATGCCATTCGGAAGGATGTCCGAGAGACCCCGGCTCACCCTCCACGGGGTATGCCAGGAAAAAGGGGTAGGGTCTGGACAGGTCAAATGACCGGCCCTCGCCCCGCAGCATCGCATCTGCATCCATGGTGGCAGGATCCCAATCACCGCTGATGCGGTGCGCGATCACGGCAGGCTCCGTGTCGTAGACACGCGCAAGGGCCTGTATGACCAGCTGCGCCGACACGCCCACACGGAAACCACCCGTCAGCAGTTTATTGAAAACAAATTTTTGGCCACCATCCATCTTCGACCAGGCTTCCCGAATGCATACCCCCTTCTCCTCGTCAGACATCTCCTGCATGGCATGTAACATCTTCATGTAATAGCTCAGGTCGCCCTCCGGCCGGCCATCACCATTCGATGCATCGAGCAGTGCCAGGGTCTCGGCAAGGTCGCCGACATGATGATAGCTTTCCTCGAACAGCCATTCAGGGATGCCCCGCCATTCGCTTAGCCAGGCGGCCAGCTGTCGGGTGCGTATCTGTCGTCGGAGTTTCCTGCCCGTGAACAACCCCAGGGTCCAGGCCTGGTCACGCACCGGTGCCGATCTGAAATAATCTGCCAGGAGATCTGTTTTTTCCCGCGTGGCACCGGTATTCCCCAAATCCGAGATCAGTCGGGCAAACCGCCTGAAGCCGTCAGCGCCGGAACCCAAGGGCAGTGGGGAGGTATCGAAGAGGATGTCGCTCATGCGTCCGGATGGGCATTTTCAGTTTGAACTTCCGTCTCTTCCTCGCTGCCGAAACCGGTCTGTACCTCATGGGCCTCCAGGCCTATCTCGTTGAGATATCTGCTGAACACGGATTGGAAGCCATGGGTGACAAATACCCGCTGGGCAGACGTGGCCTTCACCGCTGCGCACAGACCTGCCCAGTCGGCGTGGTCACTCAGAACGAATCCCTTATCGCCGCCTTCGCGGCGCCGATTGCCCCTGACCTGCATCCAGCCGCTGCAGCGCGCCGATCGCCAGGGCCCGATCAGCCTGGATGTCTTCAGTGTTTCAACCGGGGCCGGTGTGATGAAGATGCAGGCTTTCCTCTGTTCCGCCGGCGTGGCTTCCGTCAACCGCTTCGTCTGAGGAAAGTCATGTCCGTCAGCCCGCAGGGCCTCCTGTATCTGAAGAATGGCACCATGCGCGAAAATGCGGCCATCAAAAGGCCTCAGCGCGTCCAGCAAGCGCTGCGACTTTCCCAGGCTGTATGCCTGTAACACGGCGCTCCGGCCCTGATCGAGCTGGGCAGACACCCAGTTCCGGATCTCGTCGTACACCACGGTCTGCGGCTGCCACTGATAAACCGGTAATCCAAACGTCGACTCCGTGACGAAAGTGTGGCACTTTACCGGCTCGAAATACCCGCTGATGCCATCATCCTCCGTCTTGTAGTCGCCACTGACCACCCATACCTCCCCCCGGTACTCTATCCGCACTTGCGCAGCACCGATGATATGTCCGGATGGATGAAAGGAAATCCGCACCCCATTCCTGTAAACGGGTTCAGACCAGTCAGCTCCCTCATAGGTCTGTGCTCCGAGTCTTGACCGGAGTACGCTCAGGCCCGCTCTGGCGCACAGATAGTGTCCGTGACCCGGCCGGGCATGGTCGCTATGGGCATGAGTGATCACGGCTGACCGCACCGGACGCCAAGGATCGATATGGAAGTCTCCGGCCTCGCAGTAGAGGCCATGTTCAGTGAACCGGATCATGTAGATTTCGTCCGATAATGAACGCACCGGACGGAAGAAGGTTCTGCACAGGCGATGATACCATGCCGGTTCTGGTCCTTGGGCGGTCCGGTATGCTGCCTCAGTTCAGAAGTTGCGTCTGCCCGAACTGTCGCCTGATGAGATAAATACGTTTATTCTCTTGGTAATCAGGAGTCTCACTACTCCGGCTCCAGCGGACAGGTTGGAAATCGAAGTCGGACACTCCCTTCGCACTCCGGTCATTCATCTGCTCGCGCAGACCCTTTTCTCCGAATTTCATCAGTAAACCGACAAAGTGATAAGTGGTCTGGAACCCCCTGAATACAAGGTCACTTGGCTTGCTGAACGTCCGTTTGCGATAGAGCTCCTCCATCCTTGCCCGCCAGCTGTCGAGCCTCGGGCGGTACAGGGTGGCACTGTATTCCATCGACAGCGGGTGGAATTCCGTAGTACGCAGTTCCGAAATCCCCTCCCAGGTGGGCATACCCACGACATGCAGCGGATAGCTGGCGGGGATCCTCAGGCAGTTGCGTCCTAGCCGCAGCGCAAATCGCTCATCCAGGCTTCCGGAGATGATGAGGTTTTGTTTGTTGCTGTCGATCAGTGGAATGATATGCCGTTCAGAAAAAGTGTCAGGGACCAATTGAGTCCGGATCCGCAGATTATTGCCCTTTTCTGCATTCAGTTGCCTGAAGACCTCCGCCACCCGGTCATCGGCGGGGTTGTTGCGCCGTAGCCAAACGATGTTGCGGCCGCCATAGTCAGCCAGGATATGGTTGAACATGGCCAGCAAATGGGTGTTGAGCTTCGCATTGGCGATGAATACCTGTGGAGAGGATTTGATCCCCCCGTCGTTTGGATAGGTAGCGCTTACGAACGGGATGTCCTTTTCCCGGGCGATCCGGGCGAGCTGCAAGTATTCAGTACCCGTGACCTGCCCGATGATCAGGTCGAGGGAATCCATCACCGGCATGCGGGTCAGGATCGACAGCTGTCCTTCCCGACTTCGGATATCGTATATCCTCACATCCACACGTTCGGAGCGCTCCGCCTGCAGGGAGTCTATCGCCAGTTCCGCGCCCAGGTAGAATTCCAGCCCCGGTAGCGACTGCCTCGGAAACCCCTTGCCAAACCTGTAGGCTCCGGTCTCACTGAAGGCGGAGTCAAGATGCAGGGGTAGAAAGATACCCACTTTGTAGGCGGCAGGTGCGTCCTGTCCGCGCAAGATCCCGGCGGACAGGGACAACAAAACGAGGCAGGCGGTGATGTGCTTCATGAGGCGGGGCTGTATGCTCTAAGATGCTTATTCCCACTCGATGGTTGCAGGGGGCTTGCTGCTGATGTCGTACACGACCCGGTTGATGCCCCGAACCCGGTTGATGATCTCATTCGATACGCGGCCGAGGAACTCGTACGGAAGATGCGCCCAGTCTGCTGTCATGCCATCCACCGATGTCACCGCCCGGAGGGCTACGGTGTATTCGTATGTCCGCTCATCACCCATCACACCAACGCTCTTCACGGGCAGCAGAATGGCACCTGCCTGCCATACCTTGTCGTACAATCCGCTTTCCCGCAACCCGCTGATGTAGATATCATCCGCATCCTGCAGTAGCCGCACCTTCTCCTCCGTGACTTCACCCAGGATCCGTATGCCCAGTCCCGGTCCGGGGAAGGGATGACGGAACAGCATCTCCGGCTGGATGCCCAGCTCCAGTCCCACTTTCCTGACTTCGTCCTTGAACAGGTAACGCAGCGGCTCGACCAGGGAAAGTTTCATGGTTTCCGGCAAGCCGCCCACATTGTGATGCGATTTGATCGTAACAGACGGTCCGTGTACGGATACACTTTCGATCACGTCGGGATAAATGGTCCCCTGTCCCAGAAAATCGATGTCCTGGAGGGCATGCGCCTCCCGGTCGAACACCTCGATGAAGGTAGAACCAATGATCTTACGCTGGGTCTCCGGGCTTGTTTGTCCGGCCAGCTTTGTATAGAAATGCTCCCGGGCATCAACGCCCTTCACATTGAGCGATAGTTTTGAATAGCTGTCGAGCACCTGTTGAAATTCGTGCTTCCGCAGCAGGCCATTGTCGACGAATATTCCGAACAGCCGGTCACCGATCGCGCGTGAGATGAGTGTCGCCGCAACGGTGGAATCAACACCTCCACTCAGGCCCATCACCACCCGCCCATCGCCGATCTGTTCCTGCAGGGCGGCCACCGTGTCTGTGATGAAGTGCGCAGGGGTCCAGTCACCGCTACAACCGCAAATCCCGGTGAGGAAGTTCCTGAGCATTTGACGTCCCTGCTCGGAGTGATACACTTCCGGATGGAATTGAAAGCCGTAAAGGGGGTGCTCCCCGCCGGTACGCCTGAATGCAGCAACGGGTATCGATTCGGTCGTGGCCAGGACTTCGAAGCCGGCCGGCAGTTCCAGGATGGAGTCGCCGTGGCTCATCCACACTTGTGACCGTTCGGAAACACCCTCCCAAAGGGCATCCTCCCGGCATATCTGCAGATGCGCCCTTCCGTATTCGCGTTTCTCGGAGCGTTCGACTCGGCCGCCCGATAACTTCGCCGTCAATTGGGCGCCGTAGCAGATCCCCAGTACCGGCCGCTGCGCTGCCAATCTCCGAACATCCACCATGGGCGCGCGCTCGTCGTTCACTGAGAACGGAGAGCCGGACAGGAT
>JAJTFQ010000109.1:0-1963 GCA_021299955.1 Chitinophagaceae bacterium | reverse complement strand
ATTTGTGATAGGGAATGATCTCGCAATAGACGTTGGCTTCCCTGACCGCACGGGCGATCAACTGCGTGTATTGGGACCCGAAATCGAGAATGAGTACCTTTTCCGTCATATGTGCACGAAGTTATGAAATGTTGACGCTCCCGGAAGGCATATACCCGGCGATTGCCGACCTTCGAACCAGATGATCAGTTGCCGAAAACAAAAAAAGACCGCTCCGTGAGGAAGCGGTCGGAATATGTTGGGCGCATGCCGATCACTTGGCAGCGAGGGCGTTGACCTTGAGCGTGAGTGCGCTCTTCAGGTTGCTGGCCTTGTTCTTGTGGATCACACCGCGCTTCGCAAGCTTGTCGATCCTGCTGATGACGCTGGACAGCTTTTCACCGGCTTGTGTGGCGTCGGTCAGCGCCCTGAGGTCGCGGATGGCATTTCGGGTGGTCTTACCCTGATACCTGTTGCGTGCCCTGCGCTTGGATACCTGACGGACATCCTTCTTTGTAGCCTTATGATTTGCCATGTTCTTTCTTTTCGGAATTTTCGGACGGCAAAGTTATGGATTGTGCATCGAATTACCAAATCGATCAGGATTTTTAGATATTTCTCAGACCTTTCTCCGAAAGCGCAACCATTCCGGCGTCTTTCCATCCGCAGAAAATGTATCGCATTCCAAACATGCATACCGGTCGGGTTTCGAGGTAAAGCTTAATTGTCCGATATTTGTAAATCTTTTGACAGCAAGTCCATTCCATTTCCAGCACGCATGAAAGATTTTTCCTACATCACCAGTGCCCATCCGTCCTATATCGAAGAGCAATACCGATCGTTCAGGGCAGATGCAGAGGCCGTGGATCCAGATTTGAGGCGTTTTTTTGAAGGTTTTGATTTCGCCGTCACACACGCCCTTGGATCATTCGACGCAGATACGCAATCGAAGGGTACAATATCCGACGATGCCGGCTGGCGCAAAGAACTCGGTGCTTACCGGCTCATCCTGGGTTACCGGAACAAGGGTCACCTGATCGCAATTACCAACCCCATCCGCCCCAGAAAGGATCGCGGTGCCAACCTGGACCTGGGATTCTTCGGACTGGAGGAAGCTGACCTGGACCGCCATTTCCATGCCGCGAACCTCATTGGGCTGGGGCCCGTAACCCTGCGCGAACTCCTGGCCCACCTGAATCGCTGCTATGCGGATCATGTAGGGATCGAATACAAATACATTTCCGATCAGGAGAAGATCGATTTCCTGGTCCGGGAAATGGAGCACGACTTCCACCGACCCCTGTCCATCGGCAAGAAGAAAAGGATCCTTGAGAAACTCAACCAGGGCGTCATTTTCGAGAAATTTCTGCATACAAAATACATCGGCCAAAAGAGGTTCTCACTCGAAGGCGGGGAAACAACCATTGCCGCCCTGGATGCCATCATCCAGGCCGCTGCGGAAACCAGCGTGCATGAAGTTGTGATCGGCATGGCGCACCGCGGACGGCTCAATGTACTCGCCAATATCATGGGCAAGACCTATGAGCAGGTCTTCAGCGAGTTCGAGGGTACGGCTACGCCAGACCAGACCATGGGCAGCGGCGACGTCAAATATCACATGGGCTTTGGCAGCGAAGTGCAGACCGCCGATGGTCATGTCATGAGCCTCAAACTCATGCCCAATCCCTCTCACCTGGAGGCGGTCGATCCTGTGGTACTGGGCTTTGTCCGTGCCAAGGCAGATGTGCTCCTGGATAGCGATTTCTCCCGCATCCTTCCGATCCTGATCCATGGCGACGCCTCCGTGGCGGGGCAAGGCATCGTATACGAGATCCTGCAGATGTCGGGCCTGGAAGGCTATTCCACCGGAGGAACGATCCACTTCGTGATCAACAACCAGATCGGTTTCACCACCGATTTTGATGACGCCCGAACCTCCGACTATTGTACATCCCTGGCAGCCATGGTCCAGGCACCTGTCATG
>JAJTFQ010000108.1 GCA_021299955.1 Chitinophagaceae bacterium | reverse complement strand
GTCGAATACGAAATTCTTTCCGATGAATTTGTTCTCCAGGCCTTTCTCCCTGACCTGCCGCACATAATTGATGATGCCCCCTTCCAGGTGGAAAACATTACTGAAACCGTTGTGCAGCATCCAGGCACTGGCTTTCTCGCAACGGATACCGCCGGTGCAGTACATGATGATGTTGCGATCCTTCCGGTCTCCCAGCATATCAACCGCCATGGGCAACTGTTCGCGGAACGTATCGCTCGGGATCTCGATGGCATCCCTGAAATGTCCGACTTCAAACTCGTAATGGTTTCGCATGTCGATCACCAGGGTGTCTGGATCCTGCGTCAGGCGGTTGAATCCCCCGGCATCGACGTATCTCCCTTTCCGGCGCATGTCGAAATCAGGATCCCCGATGCCATCGGCCACGATGCGTGGCCTCACTTTGATGTCCAATACATAAAAAGAGACCTTGCGGTCGTCCACGGCCATGTTCAATCGGAGCCCGTCAAAGCCGGGATAAGCATATAACAGGCTTCTGAATGCGTCGAGGTGGTTGGTAGGAACACTGATCTGAGCATTGACCCCCTCCCCTGCCATGTAGATCCTGCCCAGCACCCCCAGCTCGGACATGCGGGCATACCAGTCGTCCCGCTGGGAGGCGGGGTCGGCGATCGGTGTGTAGAGATAGAACGAGATCGTGGTGCGCGGAGTAGGGTCGGCCTCGATCCGCTGTTTCAGTTCCGTTCTGGAAATGCG
The DNA here is from genome assembly GCA_021299955.1 of Chitinophagaceae bacterium. Taxonomy (GTDB): domain Bacteria; phylum Bacteroidota; class Bacteroidia; order Chitinophagales; family Chitinophagaceae; genus Pollutibacter. The sequence continues at coordinate 7,351 of JAJTFQ010000108.1, read as the reverse complement.
GTTATGCAGGAAGGGCATGTGGAATGACTTGCGAAATACAAAGGTAGGCAATCCGCGGAGTTTGAACACAGACCGTCGTCAGGAGGTGTCCGGTCAGTTATCCGACAGCAGCTCATTGAGGATACGCACGCCGATGCGTATGCCGGAAGTACCCGGCCGATCGGCATACCACGACCTGACCCAATCCACCCGCATGGAATTGAGGATGTTATCGACACCCAGGAAGGCTTCCATGTATCGATCTGAAGGCGACCTGTAGAGGATGTTCGAACCCCAGAGCAGACGCAGGTCGAGCCGCTGAACGAGCGGTATCCTGTTGGTGACCCCACCCAGCAATTCGTGCTGGAGATGCATCAGCGCATAGCGCCCTCTGTCCTGGGCAAGCGTGTAGTATGGTGCCAGCTGGAAGGTGTTCAGATATGTCTGTGCCGTAAAGAGCTGGTTTCCGTTGAAATGCTGCAGGTCCGGAAGTTCGACCTTTCGGGCGAAGCCGAAGCCGCCCGCAGCGACACGATAACTGAGCCTGCCGGCCCTTCCGAGGTTGATATTATCTGTCAGCGATAGTTTCCAGCGGTCGAAATCCACATCGCTGCCGAAGAACCCCTGAATGCCCCGGACATAATCGAGGGTGATCAACGGATAGCGGGAGGAGCGTTCCTCCCGCCTGTCGGGAAACTCGACATAACGTACACCCGGTCGGAATCGGAGGGTGAGATTCAAGAGTGTGGCCTGATGTCTTTCGATGTTATCGGGAGACCATCCGGTGGCACGGTTGGGCGTAAAGCGCCGGTTGACGGAGCGCCGTCCCCAAAAGGTCGATGTATCTGTATTTTCGAGCGGCAGCCGGTCCTGATATCGCAAAGAGGCGGTCAGGGTGAGGCCGGGCCCCAGGTTTCGTGCATGGGTCAGGTTCAGGAACCTCGCTTCGTAGATCTTCATGTGGTTGTTGCCGAAGAAGAGGGTGTTGCTGGTGTTGGCCAGCTGCGAGATGGGATTGGCCCCGTTGAACTGGAACACCCCGCTGCCTGCTGCAAGGGTCCATCTGCCTTCGGCTTTTCCACCGTTCCTGAGGCTCGCCGTGAGCGATGTATTCAGATGTCCGTTTCCGAATCCATAGCGCATGGAGGGACTCATGCTGAAGGTCTTCCCGGCACCGAGATCCCGGTCCAGGGTAGCGTTGAGCCGCAGGACGGCACCTTCCACCGTATTGAAGCCGATGTATTTGATCAGCGGGTCGATCGACAGGCTCAGTTTCTTTGAGCGCCTGACGAAGGACTGCCCCGTCAGTAGCAGCGACATGGCGGTGACCCGGTTCCTGATGCTGTCGAGCGAGTCGAGATAGGCCGGTTGCTTGCGCAGCTGCTCCAGGCTGTCCTTTCGCTTGTAGTCACGCAGCTCCTCCGGTTGCAGGGGCATTGGACGTATAGAATCCCACCACTGTCGGCTACGCTGGTTCGAGCCTGAATCATACCTGAGGATGACCCGTCCGAAACTGCGCTTATCAAAGGCCGGATCGATCTCATAGTTCGAGAACACGGTGGAAAAGTACCCGCCGGCCTGGAATCCAAATTTTCGGGCAGACGGGATGATGGATTGATTTTGCAGCATCCAGACCTTCCCGGGCAAGGGCATATGTTGCTGTCGGATCACGAGTTTGTCGAGCAGCGAGAGCTGTGCGTCCTTTCCGATGCTGAGTTCGAGACTATGGATGCTCCATTCGTCATCGACGATCTGGATGAATCCGCTGAAAGCAGGATCGAAAGCGCGCCTGGGAATGACCTCTATCCGGGTGATCTGACGTCCGTCTTCGAAGAAGGCTCCCCGGTATCTGAATCTGTAGTATTGAAAGGCGTTGTCGGCGATGGGCGACACATATCCCCGGGGATTGATGGTCCTGGATATCTCAACGATATTCGAATAGAAGGTGATCACTCTGGGATCTGCCAGCCCGTAGCCATCACTGGCACCGCTGACCCGTGTAGAGAGGACACGGACGGTCTGCTTGTCCGGAGGTTTGACAGACAGCCGGGCAAGGGTTTCTGAGAGAAAAATGATCCGCTGTTTACCGGTGTCACCGTCTTCCAGATCCACCTTCTGCCCCATGAATTTATCCGGAAAACTATCGAGCCGGAGCAGGCCCTTTACATACACATCGCAGGTATAGCCATCGACCTGGCGCTCGAAACGCGGTCTGGCCTTAATGGCCTCGCGGATGATCGCGTTAGCGGGATCTTCTCCCCCGGGTTTCACCACGATGGTCGACATGGTGAGTTCCTCTACGCGCAGCACGAAATCCATGCGCTGTTCACGTCCGTCCATGCGCAGGTTTTTAGATTCCTTTCGATATCCCACATGCCGGCATTCAACGACATGTGTTCCTGCAGGAACTTCGAGGATATATTCACCGCTGGCGTTGGAGGTAGTGCCGATCGTCGTTCCCCTGAGGGTGACAGAAGCGAAGGGTATGGGCTTACCGGAGATGTCGGAGACACGACCATGCAGCCTGGCTGCCAGGCCTGTGAGTGGCAGGCAGAGCCATAACAGCAGCCATCTGGGAAAAAGAGCGGATGGTATAGTCATCAACCGGGCTGTTGGTCCGAGGCGCCTGAGGTTGCTTCTAGGGTATCCGCAGCCGTCTGATCCTTTCCGGATATCAACGACCTGCCGAGGCTGCCGGCCAGGGCTCCCAGTCCCGCAGAGAGTCCACCGATCACGCCGGTCAGCAGCACCAGCAACAGTGGGTTGTCCGACTTCAGGATGAGCTGCGCGAAACGGGTGGCCAGAAGATCGTCGTTCGCCTGGCTGCGGACAAAGGCGAACCCCGCCCAAAGGAGGAAAACCGAGGTAAACCCCGACAGGAAGGCCGTTCCCGGCCTCTGCAGCAGCCACGCACCGGAGATGAAGCCGGCCAGCGCCACGCTCCACCAGGGCAGGAAGATACCTCCGGCATAAGCCAGCAGGGCAGTTGATATGACGGCAAAGATGAATTTCATGATAACGCTGTTGTATTGTTAGATGGAGGTGGCGGTCAGCTGCTGAACGACATGCGCCACTTGACCCGTCCGCTTTTCTTATCGCCTTCGGTCATGAACCAGATGCGGTAATATTCGCCCTTCGCCCACTTATCAATAAATGAGTCGTAGAACGGACTACCGGGATTCCCCTGCTGTCCGCCGGGATATACGGCATAGGCTTCTATGGGGGTTGTCATGTGGACCACCATGCGCCAGCTTGGTCCGTGCTCATGGGTGGTAGCGTTGATGATATGCGTGCCTCCTCCGTTCAGGATACCTTGCCGCGAGAAGGGCATCGTGGCATTGCGCAACAGATGATAAACCGTCGTATTCTTGTTCCTGGCCCAGGATAGTCGTCCCTTTTTTTCCAGGCTGTCGATCGACGGAATGGCCATCCTGAAAGCGCGGGTCACCATCGAACGGAGATCCTCGGTGGCGGGGGTGCGGATGTCGTCGATGAAGCGGTAGGCGGTATCCCGGAGCAGGGCTTCCAGCAGGACGAATCGCTCCGGGCGGAGGACCGGCTTTTCAGTAGTATTCAGGTCATCGGCATAGACGACCTGCTGCAGGCTGTCCCACCAGGCCGTGAATACGGTAGGGCCCTTTTGTTCCGGATCGTTGTTCAGGTTCCAGTCGCCCATGATCTTCAAATAATATCTGCCTGCATCATCCAGACCGGCGCTGTCGACATGCCGGATCAGGATGGGCCTGGCGTATTCTGCAAAGACATTGTAGTTGTCGTTCTGCAGCTTCATCATGTCATCGGGTGTGGCATCGTAGGTGGCGGCGAGTTTTCGGTTGATGATGATGCCACGATAGACATCATACTGACCGGGGATGAAATACGGATAAGTGGAGTCCGCCGGTCGCTGATTGGCGCTGCTGATATACCCTTCTGTCGGATTGAAGGTGTGCGGGTTATGCTCCATGGGGATGTATCCCTGCCACATATATGAGCTGTCGTACCCGGGCATGACGAAGAGTCCCTGGTCTTTCCAGCGAAGCGGGAAGGTCGCCTGCTGCCAGAGGGCGATATCGCCGTTGCGGGAAGCGAAGATCATATTCTGACCGGGCACATTGAAATGGCTGATCGCAGCGAGGTAGTCGTCGTGCGTGCGGGCGCGGTTCAGCAAGTGCCACATCTTGAGAATATTGGCGCTGTCGTGTGCCACCCAACGCAGGGCGTATGCCTTTCCGTCGCCGGCCTTTCCGGGGAAGGATGCATCATATACCACGGGGCCAAAGACCGTGTAGGGAACGGTATCGAGGACCGTGGTCTGTCCCTTGACGCGGATCTGCTCGATGCGGACATCCGCCTTTCGCCAGGGGCTATCGAACCAGTATTCGGCACGCGCGCGGTCACGGAACCTGACTTCGTAATAGTCGCGGACATCCCGTCCGGCGTTCGTAAAGCCGAAAGCGATGTCCTGATTAAAGCCGATGACCACGCCCGGAATGCCCGGGAAGGTGGCGCCGTAAGCGTTGAAGACGGGGGTATGGAGCTGCATCTCATACCAGATGGCCGGCAGGGACAGGCGCAGGTGCGGGTCGTTGCAAAGGATGGGATGTCCGCTGCGCGACCGGGAACCGGCGATCACCCAGTTATTACTGCCATTGGCAGGATCGGGCTTGAACTGGTTTTCGGCTATCCCTGTGGCGGGCTGCCGACCATAATACGCAGAATCCAGGTCTTTCGGAATATTCAGGGCCTGTTGGGGCGTCTCATAAGGTGTGCCCGAAGGAATGACGGGCGACAGGGAATCCGCCACCTCGGGAAAAAGCATGCGGAAATTTTCTTCTCCAAGGGTGCGCAGGGCATGCGTGAACTCAAAATCGCGATCAAAGCCGGCCAGGTCATTGGTCATGGCCTTCATGAAGAGCGCACTTTTGAGATTGGTCCATTTTTCGGGCTCGTAGCCCAGGATCTTGTATTCTACCGGGAGGCTGCCCTTGTTGAGCCGGGTGATGTAGGCATTGACACCGGCGGTATAAGCATCGCAGGCGGCTTTTGTATCCGGATCCGCTTCCATGCGGTGAAGGGCGTTCTCTGCGGCATAGACCATACCATTGCGTCGCTGGTTTCGGTCGTAGTCGATCCCCTTCTCCCCCACGATCTCGCTGATGCGGCCGGCGGCAGCATGTGTCTGGAATTCCATCTGCCAGAGCCGGTGGCGGGCATGGATGAATCCCTGTACGAAATAGGCGTCCTGCTCCTGTTCCGCGAAAACATGGGGAACGAGACGTGCATCGAAATACACTTCCACCTTGCCCTTGAGTTCGGGGAAGCGAAAGTCACCGCCCTGATCGGCATCCATGGCTTCAGCGTTCTGCCAAATACCTTCATGCGGACTGAGGAGTACGCCAAGAGGAACAGGCAGCACCTTACGGGTATCGAGCACATAGATCAGGCCCGCATTCATGATCAGGGTCAGTATGAACAGTGTTATCCGCATGTGGGAAGGTTGAGTATCAAAAGTAACGAAAAAAGCGGGGCGGGTGTTCAGCCCCCGAGGATGAAACCGGAGCGTCGGAGCCTTCGTACCTTTGCGGTAAAAAAAGATGTCCAGCGAATCAGATCTCCGGAATATTCTTCGCCTGCAACTGCCCACGGACCCTCGCTGGGTGGACCTCGCTTCCATGTCGCTGGAGGAGATACTGACCGACCATGCCTACTGCGAACAGAAGGCTGCCACCAGCTGCATCTCACTGATCCAGGGGCATCCCGACCGGGAGGAGCTGGTACGCGAATTGGCTCCGGTCGTGACGGAGGAATGGGGGCATTTCCGGCAGGTGCTGGCGGAGCTGGACAAGCGCGGACTTAAACTCGGACGGCAGCGGAAGGATGAATATGTCAACGCCCTGCTGGCCTTTCAGCGTAAGGGTGGTCATCCGGAAGACCGGTTCCTGGACAAACTGCTGACCTGCGCCCTGATCGAGGCCCGGAGTTGCGAGCGCTTCAAGCGATTGAGTGAGGGACTGGAAGATCCTTACATGCGTAACTTCTTCCGGAAATTCATGGAGAGCGAGGCCGGACACTATACGCTGTTCATCAACCTGGCCGATACCTACATGGGTAAGGAAAAGGTAAGGGCCCGCTGGCACGAGTGGCTGAACCATGAGGCAGAAGTCTTACGGGGCTTGGAATTACGTGGCGACCGCATGCACTGACCTGTCATCAACCCCGCCGCCCGAAGTATTCAATTTCGTGTGTGAAGTCGAGCGCCGGAAATCTCTGTGCGACAGATTTGGCCATCTCCAGGTGTTTCTGTCTGAAGGCCGCGTGCGCCTCGGAATGCGGATGCAGCGGACGATGCTGTAGGGCGGCCTGCAGTTTGTCGATCTCCTTCATGGCTTCCCTGGATGATCCGGATATGGCCGCTTCCGCAAATTTCTCCCAAACATACGCGGTGGCCTGATAGTTTGGATGCACCAGGTCTTCGGCATAGAAACGATGATCGCGGAGATCATCAATGATGAGCTCGTAGGCCGGGAAGTATTGTGTTCCGGGGACTACTTCCAACAGATCATGGACCGCCGTGATCAGCGAGGCCTTGCTGCGGTTGTTCTCCACAAACCCGTCGCGCAGGTGGCGGACGGGACTAACGGTCAGGATCACCCGAAGTTTCGGATGGGCCGAACGCAATTTCTGCAGCACGGGCTGCAAGACACCAACGATCTCCTCCGAACGCAGCAGCCGTCGACTGAAGCCGGCAGCGGGCATTTTGTGGCAGTTGGCGACGATGCCCCTGTCCGGCCTTTCGAACACCCAGGCGGTGCCCAGTGTGATCATCAGCCAGTCTGCCGTCGTCAGGAACTGACCGGCTTCCCGGACACTTTCGTTCATCTGCCGGCAGGCAATATCTGCCGACGGATCGGACCAGCGGGAGTGGAAATCCCAGTGGGCCCAGAGTCCATCGTGCTCAAACAGGTCGGACGTTTCGTATGGAAGCTCCTCCATCGCCCGGTCCAGTGACCGTGCAATGCTGACGGGATTGAACAGGATGCCATTGGGGTTGTCGAGCACCCGGAACCTGTACTGACGGAATCGGGCGGCCATGTGTTCGGTGAAACAGGATCCCGTGAGCATCACCGCATCCCCAAGGACCATCTGCTCGGGCAGGTTGCGGGGCTGCAGGGGGATGTGAAATCTGATCATCCCTTCACACGCTGTTTGGCGGCCTCGAAGAGGATGATGCCTGCGGAGACGCTCACGTTCAGGGAGTCGAAGGCCCCGGCCATCGGGATCCTGAATCTTTCGTCGCAGGCCTTCGCGAGATAAGGCTGGATGCCTTTGACTTCACTGCCCAGGATGCAGCAGACGGGACCTGAAAAATCCA
>JAJTFQ010000016.1 GCA_021299955.1 Chitinophagaceae bacterium | reverse complement strand
GCATCATGGTACCGCCACCTTCGAGATCGGGGATTCATTGCTGAAGCAGGAGCGGGCCCTGAACCTGTCCGTACAACTGACATTCGACGACGACTCACTCTGGGATGCTGACATCACCCTGTATTCAAACCTGATCCGTGATTTCATCAATCTGGTGCCCGTGACGCCGGCTACGCTGACCTTGCGGGGTGCCTATCCAACCTTTCGGTTCAAACAGACTGATGCCCGCCTCAGCGGTGCAGATTACAGGTTGTCGAGGGTGTTATCCGAACGCTGGACGGCGATGGTGAAAGGCTCTTTTCTGTTTGCCCGCGACGTGGGTCGCAACGACTGGCTAAGCCAGATGCCGCCGCATCGCGTGGAGGCCCAGATCACCTGGAAGATCCCTGGCGCGCGTTTCCGGGATACCTATCTGAGTCCCTCGGTACAGCATGTGTTCCGTCAACGGCTGGTACCTGATCCAAACAATGATTACCTGGCGCCACCGCCCGCCTATACATTGGTACATCTTAATTTCGGGACATCCTTCCGGATCTCCGGGTGGGAGAGTTCGCTGAATATGGGTGTGCATAATCTGTTGAATGTCAGGTACCGGGATTACATGAACCGGTTCCGATATTTCACGGATGAGATGGGAAGAAATTTCACACTGCAATGGCGGGTGGGACTGTAAAAAAGAAATTTACTCAATTTTTGCAACGTTGTTTCAAATATTGATTTTCTCCCTATATTTGGAGCATGAAGCGATCAATAAGATAACCATGTCCTTCACCGGTGCCGGTACCACGGCAACCTTTACGATCGAAGATCCGGACGGGGATGGAGGCAATCCACCCACACGCATTGATACCATCCGCCTGAAGGCGGGGCAGACCTATACCTCGGCGATAGCCTTCAAGAATCTGTCGGGTGGAACGGAGCGCGACCTGACCGCAGGCATAGCGGCACAAGGTAAGGCGCACGAGGTCTTTTATTTGCCGACAGGGGTGACACTGACCATCACAAAAACCGATAAAGACGCCAATGGGTATCCACTGGGGTTGAATTCTACATGGGCGGTCGGAACTGTCGGAACGGGTAGTATTCTGCTGAAACTCATGCACAAATCAGGCATTAAGGGACCGAATGATGCTCCAACGCTGGGGCATAGTGACATACAGATACAGGTGCCTGTCCGCATCACGAACTGAGTCTACATTCACCATTAAATATTGAATATCATGAAGTACAGGATTCTGTCCCTGGGCATTCTATTGTTTGCCGTGTCCAATCTGCAGGCGCAGACACGTTTTGGTGTGACCGGCGGTGTGCATATGGCGCATATTTCCACCAATGATGCCGACATCAACGAAGAGAAGCGCGGCATGCCCGGCTATCAACTGGGCATAGTGACGGATGTACCCTTGGGAAAGGGGGGAGGATGGTCTTTCCAGAACCGGATCTTATTGCAGTTGAAGGGCACGGGGATTTCACATGGAGACCATACCGACAAGATCCGGTTCACATCCCTGGACCTGCCGGTATCACTTCAATATCAGTCGAAGGGAGGGTTCTTTATCGCCGGTGGCCCGAATCTGGGTTTCAATCTGGCGGCATCTGAAAAAGCAGATGCGGGTGTCGAAAAGCTTGAATTGGGGAGCGAGCCTGGTCAGCTCAATCGCACCGATTTCGGTTTAGACCTACGGGCAGGTTTTAGGTTGAAATCGGGGCTCATGGTTGGACTGAATTATTTGCGGGGTCTTTCCAACATCCAGAATACGCCGAACATGACCTGGAACAATCATGTGTTCGGACTACAGTTGGGCTATATGTTTGCCGCAAAGGGCAAGTGAGGCCCGGTAGTTCGGGTTCCTTAAGCGGCCGGATCCGGCGGCTGTGTGTTGATGTGGGTCAATACCTGCCACAGCCGGATCCGGCTTCTTTGGTATTAAGTTGATCCTGCGTTTTTGTCTGTCTCCTGATCATTCGAATACGAAATACAGGCCAATGAATGCGACCAGGATGGCTACGGAAGTGCAACCATAGAGGAAGAACCCATTCATTTCCGGGATCGGGTTGATCATGGTCATTATGCAGCTCAGGAATCCGAGTAGGGCACCGGCGCCCATGTAGAGGAAACCCTGCCATTGTCGGGTAGCGTATTTCATGCGCTTCCATGCTGACAGGTGTCGTTCGATGCTCGACTCATCGTGTCCCAGGGCGAAGAGTAGATTTTTAATGTCTTCGGGGCCGTGCTTGGCTGCGACCCATTGGCGCACCAGCGCCGGGTCGATGCTGTTTTGGATGGACATGGCAATCGTTTTTGGCGTTGATGAAAATACGGAGAATCTCACCTCTGGTGATATGCATTTTTCCCATGGAACGGGGTGAAGGAGGATGATGTAATATCGAAAGTTGTCATCCCCCGGTTTTCGGTTTCAAGCGGGGATTCCCTGACCCGATTTGGTATGCATGCCTAGGGTACTCAGAGTAATTTCGTGGCTTGTCGGGCCAGGAGTTTCCATGTTCCGCCTTTCTGCTGCCATACCATGAGCACATGGAGCTTCGCCTGTCCGGGTTTTCCACCATCACTGGTTTTCCCATCCAGCCGGCAACGGACCAGGGCGGTTTTTCCGGAAATCTTCACGGTCAGTTCGCTCAGCTCCATGGTCAGAAAGTCGCTTTCTCCCGTGATCAGTTTTTCGCTAAATCGCTTCTTATCCTCCACCACAGCATTTGAATGTCCGTAGCTGAGGTCTTCGGATACAAGTTCATCCAGTGCGGCGGCATCGGCATCCACCATGGCACGGCGAAGTGCCTCGACCCTTGTGCGTACCGCCGATTCCGCGCGGGATTGTGCGTGGACGGATTGGATGGTGAACATCAGACCCAACAGGAGGGCGAAATGGATACGATTCATGTCAATTCTTTCCATGAATATAAGAAAAAACCCGCATAAAGCGGGCTTTTTATGATCAGTTCAAGACCGGATCCAGCGATTTGTGCTGTGCGGGGGATGCTACTTTCAGTCGATTTACGACGGGGATTTTTTCCTTTTCGATGGGGAAGTCCAGGCAGTTGATCAGCAGATCCACCAGCCAGCGGTGTCCCTGGTCAAGCATCATGTCATGTCCCATGTGCGGGATGATGATCAGTCCCGCATCATGTATCCTGGAAGTACGCTGGAAGTCCTTGACGGACACCAGGCGATCTTTTCCTCCCCCAATCACGATTGAGGGTGTGAGCGACCTGGAGATGGGCTTGATGTCTAGCCGGGGCAATTCCTTGAAGGCCCGGTAAGACGCTCCACAGAGTCTGGCATGCCATGCATTTACCTTGGCAGGATCTGTCTGTCGTGTGAAAAACATGGACCTGGCCGTGGAGGTCTTGCGTACCACCTCATACAGGTTCCGGGTCCTCAGGGCTTTCCATGTGCCAACATTTATCAACAAGCGCAATAATCCCATCCAATATCCGTTGGAGGGCATGGGAGACATGAAAACCGCCATGCGGCAGGTGTGTATCTGCAGGTACTTCTGAAGGACCAATGCGCCCATGCCATGCCCGATGATCACGGGGGAATCTTCGCAGTGCGCTACTACGGATGCCAGGGCGTCCACATAGTCGTCAAAGCCCAATTCGTTCATAGCGGTATGCTCCGTGCGATCGGTATGCCCCGGAAGATTGAATGTGATGCAGCGGAAACCCTTGTCGCTAAAGTCTTTTGTGAAATATTCGTCCCAGCACCAGGCGCCATGCCAGGCATCATGGACAAAAATGATATCTCCCTTGGGAGCGGCGGATGGTTCTCTAACGAACATTGCCGGAGTATGGATGGAGCGTGACATGGTAGAGTAGGTACGGTTGGGATTACAGGCAAATTACTGATAAAGCTATTGCCGAATCTATCGACCCCACTGCCGTTATTCACATTTAATCAACATTTTTTTCCACAGCATACTAACCGATTGATAATGACGTTCTGCGCTTTTTTTTCGGTTTTTTCCCTTTGATTTCGCAGACCTGTTTAGGGTTGCTTTTCGCTTCGTAACTTTGCAAATCCTATTGAAAAGATACAAAGTGCAGCATTGATGTGATGGGAAAAACTAAAAAAGGTCAAAAGGCCAAGATCGAGATCGTCACGCAATCACGGGACGTCTTTAACCGGCGTGGCATACACATTACCCTCGGCGAGCTCGCGTCGGAGCTCGGGCTCGGGGTTAGTTTCATTACCAATCACTTCCGGACGAAGGATCACCTCATTGTCGCCATCGCAGACGAATTCAATGATCGTAACCGGGAAATCGAGCAGGTATTTTCTGCCGACCCCGGGGTGAGTCTGTTGCGATATGGCCGGATGTTTTCTGCCATGATGGACAACCAGTATCTCCATCGGTGTGCCATCATCGCCATCTTCTCATTCATTAACGCGGAAAAGGAATTATTTCGGGAGATCCGGGAGCATTATCCCCGCAGCAAGGAAAGTGTCAAGGTATTTGTCAGGAGCCTGGTAGACGCGGGCTACATGGACCCATCGATCCTGCAGCCCAAGGGATATGATGTCTTTGCCTTTCAGTTCGTAAACCTCTTCATGTCCTGGGTAACCAATCACGCACTGTTCAATGTGGACATGACCTATGAGGAGATGAAGCCCGTTTATCTGGCGGGCATCATGTCCAGTCTTCGTCCGTTTTTCACGGACAAGGGAAAAGAGGAGTTCGACAGTTTGAATTTCGAAAAGATCAGTCAGTCTGTTGTACCCTTCTGATCCGGTCTTCAGCGATTTGACAGACGGAAAGCTTCTGTGGTTACATGGTATTTTGCCAACATGTTCGGGATCTCCCAAGCCGGCATCTTTCCCGTCTTCAGGAAGCCCAGGTATCTTTCGGTCACCTGGGCGAAGTGCGCTTCATGTCCGTTGTGGTAGGATGCAGGTATACCGACGATCCAGCCGCTGCCATCCGGAACAAGGGTGATGCCCGGGTATTTTTTTTCCACGGCGGCGAACGCCTGTTGCACGTTTTGGTCTTTCAGCCCCTCTTTTCGTTCGATGTACAGGGTGGGAACGTACTTCTGGTCCCGGCCCTGACGGATGACAAGGTCAGCGAGGCTGCCCCTCATGATGGAATAGTGGGTGTCACCGGCACCTGGTTCGGCCCGGTAGTTCCAGATGACGGACACTTTGGCATGCACGCCTCTGATCCGGTAATTGATCTCGCCGTTTGACGGCACCTGCAGCACTCCTGCGGCATCCATGAAGGGCGTCAGATAATCCGGGAATGAGGTATTGGTTGTGCTGGCAGTGAATTGCTGCAGTGTCAAAGCCGTGTTCCATCTGCGGGCAGAGATCATCTCGATGTCGCGACGATAATCGATGGTCTGCTCTGGAAAGCCCTCCCATTGCACCATGTCCACCAGGTGGGTGGTCACATCCACGATGCCGGCGCCTTCCTGGCGGATGTCATAGAACCAAGGGGGCCTCTGAAGCGGAGCGCCGGATACCTCCTTGTAAAAATGGTGTACGCTTTCCTTGGTGATCGCCGGATTTTCGGTTGTCCCCTTCAACAGCGAACCGAAGATCGATGGTTGCATGGAGAGTTCACGCTGCAGGATGGTGGCGATCTCGAATCGTTCGGTCATGATGTCGTACAGCATCAGTCCCTTTTTGCTGGCGATGCGGAAGGCTTCTTGCAACTGACGGAATCCGGCCGGGTCGATGGCCATGGGTTTATCCGCGTACACATGATATCCCGCCTGGATGCTTCGCAGGATGTATTCCGTCTTCTTCCGGTTGTTGCCGGCGAGCACTACCACATCTCCCTTTTTTTCGGATAACATGCGGTCGAGGTAATCATTTCCCTCGTACACTTTTTCCTGCCAGCGGGTCGGCTGGTCTGTCCTTTTGTTATATCCTTCGATCCTGGCCATATGCAGCTTCAGGTCGTTGCCCTGTGGGGCATAGACATGCACATCAGGCGACACTTCAGGGTACATCTTCTTTTGTACCAGTGCTGCATGGAAATGGCCGGGGTCGAGGGTGATGAAGCGCCAGGGGCGGGTGGTGTCCGTTTTCATGGCGCAGGCATTTGTCAGCAGGGACGACAGCAGGATGGTTGTAAGCATGGGTATTGATCAGAAGATATAAGGTGCGCGTTTGGGTCTGGAGAGCATGGCATTGGCCTCATCATCATTGCGGAATCGTTCCTTTACCGGATCCCAGTATAGTTTCCGGTTCAGTTTCATCGCCATGTGGTGGAGCAGGCAGGCGCTGCAGGAGCGGTGGCCCACTTCCACCGGGGCGATGGGCTGTTGTCGGGTGATCATACTCTCCAGCCAGTTCCCGTGGTGTTCGGCGCTGACGGTGAGGTGGGTCTCATTCGGTCCGATCTGGGAGGTGATGATCTTGGGGTCACTGGCAACGAGTGCCTTCTGGGGTGTCTTACTGATCGGGTCAGATGCCGTGGCCGCGTAATTACCGCGGGTGACGAAGATCCAGCCTTCAGTTCCTTCGAATCGGACCCCATTCGGGTTGGAGTCGCTGATCTCCATGAGTACGCCGTTCTGATACTGTCCGTATGTTTTGAAGGAACCATGCACATCCCACAGTCCTGATTTGGGGAACTGTGCACTGCCCCAGATCTCAACCGGGCCGGTGTATTCGGTATTCATGCCCCAATGTGCGATATCAATATGATGGGAACCCCATCCGGTGATCATGCCGGCCCCGAACTGTTCACAGCGCAGCCATCCCGGGCGGTCGTATCCCTTTTGGGGATGCACTCTTTTTTCGGTGTAATACACATATGGAGTCATACCCAGCCATGCGTCGTAATTCAGGCTGGCGGGAATGGGCATTTCCGGCTCGGGGTTTCCGCCGGGATCCACAGGCAGCCCGATGATGATCTTCTTCAATTGACCGATCCGCCCATTTCTGACAAGTTCACAGGCATACCTGAACTGCGTCCACGAACGCTGCTGGCTGCCGATCTGCAGGATGCGGCCGTTTCGATGCACTGCATTGCTGAGGGCCCTTCCGTCTTCGATGGTCAGGGATGTAGGCTTCTGCAGGTACACATCTTTTCCGGCTTCCACGGCATGGATGCCGATAATGGAATGCTGGTGGTCGGGGGTGGAAACAAGAACCCCGTCAATGTCTTTGTTGGCGAGTAGTTCCCGGTAGTCGTCGTAAGGGGTGACGCCGTTGTCGTCCTTGCCGGTCTGCTTTTTATAATATCCGTTGACGTAGTCGACGGCATCCTTTACGCGGTTCCGGTCGACATCGCATACGGCGATGATGCGGGCATGCGCATATTTGAGGGTCTCGGCCATATCATGGTCACGGGATATCCGTCCCGTTCCGATGGCGCCAATGTTCAGACGATTGCTGGGTGCGTTCTTTCCGAGCACGCTGGCCGGAACGATGGTGGGAAAGCCCATGGTGGCCACACCGGTGGCGACGCCGGCCTTGACGGTGCCGGACAAAAATGATCTGCGATTGATGCTGGACATATGGAAGCGGTTTAATTTATTTTTACTTGGATTGAAAGAGGCTCAGCGGTGTGTCCCGTTCCGTGGCATAGGCCTTGCCCAGGCTGCGTCTGGCGGTTTTGCCGGCGATGAACCGGATGCCCTGCAGTACATGGTTCATGTACACCGGTTCGGAGTAATTGAAAATATCATGTCCGAGCGTGGTGACCCATACATGGCCTCCGTCGAAGGCGTGATACCAGGCTGTGGGGTAGTAATCTTTGTAATGTCCGGCGTTCTTTAGGATCTCGGCCTCCTGTTTTTGGTTGAGCGATGCCAGTTCATGGACCATCAGCACTTCGATGCCAGGGAAGAGTTCTTTGCTGAAATAGCACTCATCTTTACGTTCCCAGAGGGCGGGCACGCCCTGCATGGAGGGGTGATCAGGACGAAGGGTACGAACCTTGAACGTCTGGTTGACGGCATGCCAGGAAAACGTACCTCCGAGCATTTGTTTGAACCATGTCCAGTTGCGTTCGGTGCCCATCACGGAATGCAGGCCTACGAAACCACCGCCTGATTCGATGTACCGTCGGAAAGCGGTACGTTGTGCATCTGTGTCAAATACGTCGTTGTTGGTATTCGAAAAGATGAGGAGGTCGTATTTGGACAGATTTTCGTCCGTGAAGATCGCCGGGTCATCGGAAACATCGAGCTTGAAACCATGTTCCTTTGACAGGTTTTTCATCATCTCGACGGATGCGGCCCGGTTTTCGTGTACATATCCTTTGCCGTTTCGGGTGTAAATGAGTGCATGTAGATCTTTCCAGCGGACCTGTGCAAAGGTTACTGCGGAGCAAAGGAGCATTGACAGACAAAGCATCCAGGCGATTGGTCTCATGTTCTGGGGTCGTTTGGGTTCTGGATACAATATCCGCCGTTTTTCAATAGGATGACATTTCAAACGATTTCTTTTCAGGACATGTTTTTCTGCGGGTTGATGTTTAGGTGTTCCTCCATATCTTCAGCGGATGAACAGGAACGATATCTGCAGACTCGATGGCAAGACCATCGTCATCACCGGGGCGACCGGGATATTGGGAGAAGCATTTGTCAACGGAGTGGCCGGCGCGGGCGGGCGGGTGGTCCTCCTGGGCCGCAACCGGGATATCGCAGAAGCCCGGGCCGCAGAAGTGCGGGCATCCGGAGGCGAGGCCCTGGCGGTGGTGGCAGACGTACTCGATCGCACCGCACTGGATGCGGCCCTTGCGATCACGCTGGACACATTCGGCCGGGTGGATGGACTGGTGAACGCAGCAGGCGGCAACGTGAAGGAAGCTGTCATCATGCCGGACCAGGATGTATTCTCAGCCGACATGGATGCGCTGCGCAAGGTCTTCGACCTGAATTTGTTCGGAAGCATTCTGCCGGTGCAGGTTTTTGGTCCGGCCATGCTGGAAACGGGCGGCGGCAGCATCGTGAATATATCTTCCATGGCCTCCGCACAGGCCATCACCCGTGTACTGGGCTATTCCATGGCCAAGGCCTCCATCGACAACTACACCCGGTGGATGAGTGTCGAACTCGCTCATCGTTACGGCGGTAAACTGCGCATGAATGCGGTCGCCCCCGGTTTTTTCATCACCCATCAGAACCGCGCCCTGCTTACCAATCCCGATGGCAGTCATACCGCGAGGGGAGAGGCGGTCATCCGTAACACGCCCTACCGGCGCTTCGGTGAGCCGGAAGAACTGATCGGCGCCCTCGTCTACCTGCTGAGCGACGCCTCGGCATTTGTCAGCGGTCAGGTGCTCGGGGTTGATGGCGGATTCAGCGTGTTCTCGGGGGTCTGACCGCAGGAACACACTTTTAATGTCATTTGATCAAATTCAAATAAAATGAGACTCAGACAGACATGGCGCTGGTTCGGACCGTCGGATCCCGTGAGCCTGGCAGATATCAGACAGACGGGTGCGGAAGGCATCGTAACGGCCCTGCATCAGGTGCCACATGGAGAAATGTGGACAAGGGATGATATCCTGGAACGGAAGGCCATGATCGAAGCGCATGGGCTGACCTGGGATGTCGTGGAAAGCGTTACGGTACACGAAGATATCAAGACCCGTAGCGGTCGTTATCTCCACTGGATCGAGCTGTACAAACAGACCCTGCGCAACCTGGCTGATTGCGGAATCCGGATCGTTACCTACAATTTCATGCCGGTGAACGACTGGACCCGGACGCGGCTCGATATGCCCATGGCTGATGGATCGAAGGCATTGTACTTCGACTGGGCCGATATGGCGATGTTTGACATCCATCTGTTGCAAAGGCCGGGGGCTGAGGGTGATTATGCCGCAGACCTGGTGCAGGAGGCCTCCGAAAGATTCGCAGCTTCAACGCTGCAGGATCGTGAACATCTGGCAGGGATCGTGATGTATGGCATTCCGGGGGAACGAAAGGTGACTATTCCGGAGATGCGGGAAAGACTGGCGGTGTATAAGGACATAGACCGGCATATGTTGAGGGAAAATCTGGCTTATTTCCTGGCTGAAATCTGCCCGGTGGCTGAAGCCTGCGGCATCAGACTGGCCATTCACCCGGATGATCCTCCCTGCGATATTCTGGGGCTGCCGAGGATCGTGCGAAATATGGAGGATATCGACTACATTCTGAAGTCGGTACCGTCTCCAGCCAACGGTGTTTGCTTCTGCACCGGGTCACTGGGGGCGTCCTTCGCCAACGACTTGCCGGCCATGGCCCGACAGATCGGTGATCGCGTTCATTTTATTCACTTGCGCAATGTAAAGAAGGACGCAACCGGCAATTTTTATGAGGATGATCATCTGGGCGGGGATGTTGACATGTATGCCGTGATGCGGGAGTTACTGGTCATTCAGCAAAGCAGATCGGAATCTATTCCTTTCCGGCCTGATCACGGTCATCAAATGCTGGACGACCTGGTCAAGGAAACGAATCCCGGCTATTCCTGTATCGGGCGACTGAGGGGACTGGCGGAACTCCGTGGTCTGGAACTGGGGATCAGGAGGAGCATGGGTTGGCTATAATTCTATCGTTTTCGATACATTTCAAACGATTTCCTCCGAAATGCTCGCAGCATTTTCTTACTTTTCTATGTCTTTTTTTGGCCATTTGATTATTCACCAAAACGACTGCTTGTCATGCCAGTTCGAACAAATCAGGCATTTCTGAAGAAATGCGTACGGCTTTTGATGCTGTTTATTGCGTGCGGCTTGCTGCCCACTGCACATTTATTTTCAGCGAATTTTGATCGCAGCCTCAGGGCCTTTCCGCCCATTGATGTTACGGGCACGGTATCGGATGCAAAGGGCGACCCGCTGGTGGGTGCTACGATCACCGTGAAGGGAACAAAACGCGTCGTGTTGACGGATGTTTCAGGCAGTTTCTCCTTGAAAGGAGTGGATAACAACGCGACATTGGTGGTCACTTTCACGGGATACACCGCTCAGGAGATTTCGGTGAGAAGCGTGTCCGGTCCTATTCAAGTGAAATTTGCTGATCAGCAGAACCAGCTGGGCGAAGTGGTGGTCGTGGGTTACGGTACGCGTCAGAAGAAGGATCTGACCGGAGCTGTAGCACAGGTTAAGGCCACCCAGTTTGAAAATGAGAATCCCCGTTCCGTGCAGGATATGCTCCGGGGAAATGCCCCTGGTCTGGATGTAGGCATGAACGCCGGTCCCAAAGGCGGCGGTTCTCTGCTGGTGCGCGGTCGTGGTTCGCTGATCGCTTCCACTTCTCCGCTCATCGTGGTGGACGGGGTGATCTACCAGGGATCGCTGGATGATGTGAACCCTAACGACATTGCCACGATGGACATCCTCAAGGATGCGAGTTCTGCCGCGGTGTTCGGAGCCCGCTCCGCCAACGGGGTCATTCTCATCACGACCAAGAAGGGACGTTCCGGTAAACCCCAGATCTCCGTGAATGCGAACTACAATCTCAACCAGATCGCTCAGTATCCCGAACTCCTGAATCCTCAGGAATTCCTGGACTGGCGTACGGATGTATTGTGGAGCATGAGGGGCTTTGACTCGACCTCCAGGCCCATGATCAAGTACCAGTTCAACGATCCGAGCAAACTTCCGGCGGGTCTGTCTGTCGATCAGTGGAAGGCACTGACCAACGCCACCGGCGATCCGGTCGATATCTGGCTCAACAGATTGCGCCTCACCACGGTCGAGATCAAGAACTACAAGGCCGGTAATATCGTTGACTGGGAAGACCAAATGTACAACCGACAGTCAAAGGGACAGGATTACACCGTTGCCATCAGCGGCAAGAAGAACGAGCTGAGCTACTACACCTCTCTGGGTTACCTGGAGAATGAAGGCCTGGCCGTAGGTGAAAAGTACAAGACCTTCCGCGCCCGCGTTAATGTGGAAGCCGAGGTGGCCAAGTTCCTGACCTTCGGCATGAACATGCAGTTTGCAGACCGTGATGAGAGCCCTTACAGCGTGACGCTGGGGGATATGATCAGGACAACACCTTACGGTCAGTTGTATGCAGATGATGGCGTTACGCTCCGTCCGAGTACGAACGATGATCCGGGCAACAACGCCAACCCCTTCCTGGACATCTCATACCGGAAGCGGATGCAGAAGACGATGAACCTGTTTGGTTCTCTCTATCTGAAAGGAAAACTGCCCTTCGGATTTTTCTACCAAACCAACTTCACGCCCCGCCTCGACTGGTATAAGAACTATACCCACATTTCATCCCAGCATCCGCTGGTGGGTGTGAGAGGAGGTATCTCCGAACGTACAGATAATAACCAGTGGCAGTGGCAGCTGGATAACATCTTCGGCTGGAACAAGAACATCGGTAAGCATAGCTTTGAAGTGACGACCCTGGTGAACGCAGAGAAATACCAGAACTGGTTTCAGCGGGTGAATGCGGAGAGCTTCTCTCCGAACGACAACCTGGGCTATAACAATATAGCTGCCGCCCGTACGATTCAGGTCACCAACGATGATCAATACGCTACGGCAGATGCCTTGATGGCTCGTTTGAACTACTCTTTCTCCGGAAAGTACATGCTTACGGTCACTGGCCGTCGTGACGGATACTCGGCCTTCGGTCTGGAAAATCGCCGGGCCTTCTTCCCTTCCGCTGCCCTCGGCTGGGTGATCACAGATGAGAAATTCATGAGTGGTTTGTCCAATATCCTGGATTACGGTAAGGTCCGCTTGTCTTATGGTGAGAATGGTAACCGGGAGATCGGACGCTATGCAGCCCTGGCCAACCTGAGCGCCGGCAGTTATGAATTCATTACCTCCGGCGGTTCGCGTTATAGCGTCGGTCGCGTTCAGGCCGCCAACATGGCCAACCCGAAACTGAAGTGGGAGCGCAACCGTTCCGTGAACGTAGGTTTCGACTTCTCTGTGCTGAAAGGCAAGGTAAGCGGTTCGTTTGACTGGTATGAGCGTTCTACCAACGACCTGTTGGTCAACCGCACACTGCCCATCATGACCGGTTTCACCAGTGTGATCGCCAACCTGGGACAGGTAGATAACCGCGGCTTCGAAATGATGTTGAACAGCACGATCATGAAGCGTAATAACTTCGTGTGGAATGCCAGCTTCTCCGGATGGACGAACCGCAATAAGATCGTACGGCTCTATGGTCCCGTGCCCGTCATGGATGCCACAGGCAAGATCACAGGTTATGTGGAGAAGGATGACATCGCCAACGGCTGGTTCATTGGAAAGCAGATCGCAGACATCTTTGATTATCAGGTGACAGGTGTTTGGCAGACCGCAGATGATGCAAGGGCTCGCTCCTACGGGTTCACCCCCGGCGATTTCCAGCTGGCAGATCTCAACAACGACGGCAAGTATACAGCTACTGACGACCGGATGTTCGTGGGACAGACCACCCCGAAGTTCTCTTTCAACCTGCGCAATGAGTTCAAGTTGTACAAGAACTGGGATATCTCCTTCGCACTTTACAGCCGCCTGGGTCAGATGAGCCAGTTCAACGAGGCCAAGAACGTGGACCTGTTCTATGATCGCTCGCAGTTCTATCGCCGCCCATACTGGACACCGACCAATCCGATCAACGACTATGCGAAGATGATGTCTGCCGCGGGTGGTTCTGTCGCCTTCAACGTATGGAGGAAGTCTTCCTTTGTCAGGCTCAACAACATCAGCTTGGCCTACACGGTGCCTCAGGACATACTTACCAAATACAAGCTGAATTCCCTCAAACTCTATATGAACGTCCAGAATGGATGGGTGTTCTCTTCCTGGGAATACTTCGACCCCGAGAACAAGGGCCTCACTCCGCGCATCGTAAACCTTGGTCTGAACCTCACCCTCTAAGTCGATCCATCATTGATAAAACGCATGCATATGAAATGCTTTAATAAAACATATCTCTCCAAAACCCTGCTGGCGGGTCTGATGGTTACGGGTTTGTTCTCCTGCAAGGAGGAGTTCCTGGATCCCAAGCCGCTGTCTATCTTCAGTCCTGAAAACACGCTAACCTCCGAATCGGGCTTCCGTGCGGCATTGGCATCTTGTGCCAACCATATGCGTCCAGAATTCTACCAGGACGGTGCTCCGATCATCACCGAGAATATCTTCTCTGAAGTTGCCGTAGAAGGGACGACAGATAAATTTGGACCTGCGGTAAATATGAATATCCTGATCACCCCCGACGCCAACCTGAACAGTGGCGACTTCAACCGCATCGGTTGGTATTGGGACCAGGGATGGGTTGGCATCAGATTGGCGAATACCATCATTTCCCGTCTGCCTGGTGCGACCTTTACACAGGCTGCCAAAGATGTCGTCAAGGGCAAGGCCTACTTCTATCGGGCCTATCAGTATTATCGGCTGGTGCATCAGTTCGGTGACATTCCTACCTCCTTCAAGGAGATCACCGAGCCGAAACTTGATTTCCAGAGTGTCAAGAAGGAAGCCATCCTGGCGCGTATCAAGCTCGACCTGGATACTGCGGCACAGTTTGTTCCCTGGGTGCAGGACAAGGGCGACGTGAACAAAGGGGCGGTGTATCATCTGCTGGCGAAGGTCTGCATCTCGATGGGGCTGTTCGATGAGGCGATCGCTGCCGCCTCCGCCGTCATCAACAACGGAGCCTACAGGTTGGTCACTTCCAGGTATGGTTCAGATTTGAGCGATACCAAGAAGAATGTGATCTGGGATCTGCACCGTCCTGCCAACAAGGCGGTTGGCGCGAACACGGAAGTGTTGTTCCTGGTGACTGACCGTTATGGTGATCAGAATGCTGTAGTCAATGGCACGACATCCATGCGTCAGGCCGTTCCATTCTTCTCGGTGAATACCATCCTGACCCCGGATGGCCGTGTCGGCATGACCCCGAACTTCGGAGTGGAACTCGACATGTGCTCGTTGTATGGCCGTGGTATCGGTCGTTGCCGTGGTACCGGGTATTCGACCCGTGATATCTGGGATGATACCAAGGACCTCCGCCGTGACACTGCCTCCGGTAACTGGATGATGATGAACATGCTGGTGTACAACAACCCCTCCATCAAGGGCGTCTCACCCTGGTATGGAAGAAGGTTGCAGTTATTCAACACGAGCGGTGCTCTCATGGTGTCCACCGGGGACACGATCCGTACCTGGTACGACTGGCCGCACTACAAATTATTCATTCCTGATCAGATCCGTACGCCTTTTCAGGGTGGCAACTCCGACTGGTATGTTTTCCGCCTGGCAGAAACTTATCTGCTTCGTGCAGAAGCGTATTGGTTCAAAGGCGATGTGGCTGCTGCCACTGCTGATGTCAATGCCGTCAGGACCCGGGCAAGGTGTTCTCCTTATACCTCCGCTCAGGTGGACATTGGCACGATCCTCGATGAACGGGCCAGGGAACTCTACTATGAGGAACCCCGGAAGACCGAAATTACGCGTACGGCCTTCGCCTTCGCGAAGTCAGGCAAGACTTACAAGGGCAAGACCTATAATTTCGCCAACTTCCATACTGCCAATTTCTGGTATGATCGGGTGATGGATAAGAATAACTTCTATCGGCAGAATGTAAAGAATGTGCGGGGTGATGCATATACCATCAGTCCTTATCACGCTCTTTGGCCGATACCCCGTCCCTCGATCCTTGCGAATCCGAACGGACAGATCAACCAGAACCTCGGCTATGCAGGTAGTGAAACCAACAAGCCTGCAGCAGATAAGGTGATTGAGTAATCCGAAGCTAAACGACTTTGTTACAGCAACGGCGACATTTCCATTGGAGATGTCGCCGTTCTTTTTTTGGGTATACCTGGAAGAATTCTTATCAACCAAGGTACCGGAAGGTGCAGTAAATAGAAGTTGTGCGTGGGTAGTATGCGTTATTTCAGCACCTTCAATTCGCAATCGAACAGCACCGCTTCGGGTATCATGACGTTGTTCCCTGCCGTGATCCTCGACATAAGCAATTCTGCCGATCGTCTTCCGATGGCAGCACATTGTTCTTCGAGCGAAGCCAGGGGCGGATTGTCGAGATACCTTAGCATAGGCAGGTTGCCAAAACCAATGAATTCAATCGGAGGCGTACTGGTAGCTTTTGTTTTCTTCAGATGTAGCATGGCATCCAATGCCACATAATCCTTGAAGGTGATGATGGCAGTAGGCGGATCTGGTAACGACGTAAGTTGTTCCATGGCCTGTATCGTCCCGGCTTCCGAGAGATCTGAGTTTGCCGTGAGCGCCCCGTCCCATGGCAGACCGCAGCGTTGCAGGCCATCCATGTATCCGTTCAACCGGTCCGCCGTGGCGATCAGGCCCGGTGGGCCCAGGATATGTCCTATGCGCTGGTGCCCCTTGCCTGCAAGATACCCCACGGCATCGATGGTGCCCTGATACACATTGCTGGTGACGTAAAATGTTTCCTCTGCTCCCGGCCTTCGGACGAAATAGACCACCGGAATCCCCCGTTCCTCCAGGTGCCTGAAATGACTGATATCCGTGGTGCTGCGGGAAATGGATACGATCAGGCCATCCACCTTGTTGCGCTCGAGCATGCGGCAGAAATCCCGCTCACGCTCCAGGTCCTCAAAATGCTGGCACACCATGCATTTGTAACCCTGTTGCATGGCGTATTCCTCTATGCCACCGACGGCGATGGCATAGAAGTGGTCGGTGAGATTGGGGATGATGACGCCGAGGGTAAAACTCTTCTTCCGCTTGAAGGAGACCGCAGCGGGATCGGGACTATAATTCAGCCGATCCGCCAGTTCCCGTACCCGCTGCCTGGTCATATCACTGATGGTCGGATAGTCGTTCAGCGCCTTCGAAACGGTCGATGGCGACATTCTGAGCATCCTGGCGAGGTCTTTCAAGGTGTAGGTCTCGGACATAGGTTTTTAAAGTTAGCCAATTCATTGTCCCAACGCATAGGAATTTGATAAATCTTCTGCGCGAAACAATTCTCTACTAAATTGGTAGGGAATTAGTATCTTTGTGTCATAACCGTGCGAATCGGGGGCTGTCCTTCTTGACTCTTACAGGTTTGCGAAGGAGCCTTACATTCGCATCAGCGTAGCCGAAACGACGATCATCGAACATGTCAACCCCAACCACCAACATACGTACAGCTCTGGAAGCGGCTTCCTTGCTGGAGGCTCCGGAGGCATTGGCCTTACTGCGGGGATGCTGTCCCGATACCACCGTTTTCTCCACTAGTTTCGGGAAGGAGGATCAGGTATTGACAGACATCATCCATGGTTTAGGGGGCGGGATACGTATCTTCACGCTGGATACCGGCCGTCTGTTTCCGGAGACCTATTCGGTATGGACATCCACGCTGGAGCGATATGGGTTGCCTGTTGCGGTCTATGTGCCGGAACAAGCGGATCTGGAGGCCTTCATCGCAGGATATGGTCCCAATGCCTTCTATGCGTCACCTGAACTTCGCCAGGCCTGTTGCCGGATCCGTAAGGTACAACCCCTGAAGCGGGCACTGGCGGGTGCAGAGATCTGGATCACAGGCATACGGGCGGTACAAAGTCCGAATCGACAGGGAATGCCAAGGTGGGAGTGGGACGAGGCCAATGGTATCTATAAATTCCATCCTTTGCTGGATTGGACGGACGAGCGGTTGGAAGACTACGTGCGCAGGCATGAAGTGCCCTGCAATATGCTCCACGAACGGGGATTTCCGAGCATCGGTTGTGCACCCTGTACCCGGGCTGTCCGGCCGGGTGAGGATGCCCGGGCAGGCAGGTGGTGGTGGGAGGCCAATGACCGGAAAGAGTGTGGATTGCATCAGCATGGATCAGCCGGCGCCGGTGCCTGAGCCGGTGGATTTCGAAATCCCGCAACCCCGGATCAGATAACGATAGATAAACACATGAACAGTAATGTGAACAGGAATATGGATCATCTCCGCCAACTTGAATCAGAAAGTATTTATATCCTGCGCGAGGTAGCGGCGCAGTTCGAGCGTCCGGCCCTGCTCTTCAGCGGCGGCAAGGATTCCATCACGCTGGTGAGGCTTGCGCAAAAGGCCTTTGCCCCCGGTCGCTTCCCATTTCCGCTCGTCCACATCGATACGGGGCATAATTTCCAGGAAGCCCTTGACTACCGGGATGCATTGGCACGCGAGGTTGGTGCCGAGTTGATCGTGCGAAAGGTGGAAGATACCATCCGACAGCGGGGGCTTACCGAGCCCAGGGGGAAGTTTGCCAGCCGTAACTGGCTGCAGACCCATACGCTGCTGGATACCATCTCGGAGTTCGGATTTGACGCCTGCATCGGGGGTGCCCGAAGGGATGAAGAGAAGGCCCGCGCCAAGGAACGCATCTTCTCCGTGCGCAACGATTTCGGGGAGTGGGATCCCAAACTGCAGCGGCCTGAACTATGGGATGTCTATAACGGTCGTATCCACAAGGGCGAAAATGTCAGGGTGTTTCCGATCAGCAACTGGACAGAACTGGATGTGTGGAGCTATATCCGGGCGGAGGAAATTCCATTGCCCTCGATCTATTTTGCACATGAGCGCGAGGTCCTCGTACATGAAGGCCAACTTATCGCGGTATCTCCCTTTATCGAAATTGAACCCGGTGATTTAGTGGTCAGACGGAGTGTCCGTTATCGCACGGTAGGTGATATGACATGCACCGCTGCGGTAGAGAGTCGCGCGGTCACACTCGATCAAGTCGTGGACGAGATCATGGCTACCCGCATCAGTGAGAGAGGGGAGACCCGGATCGACGACCGGGTCACAGAAGCCGCGATGGAAGACCGTAAGAAGGGAGGCTATTTCTGATCCAGGCCTGTGCTTTCCCATTCATATTTATTTTCAACCCCTTTCTTCAGTTCGATATGGATATCTTGAGATTCATTACCGCCGGCAGTGTGGATGACGGGAAGAGTACCCTCATCGGCCGTTTGCTGTACGACAGCAAAAGCATACTGGCCGACCAGCTGGAAGCCGTGGAACGCAGTTCGAAGGGCCGTACGGGCGGAGAGATCGATCTGGCACTTCTCACGGACGGACTTCGGGCAGAACGCGAACAGGGAATCACCATCGATGTGGCTTATCGGTACTTCTCCACACCGGTTCGGAAGTTTATCATCGCTGATGCACCCGGTCATATCCAATATACGAGGAACATGATCACGGGGGCGTCTCATGCCGATGCGATCATCATCCTGATCGATGCCCGACAAGGAGTACTCGAACAAACCCGCCGTCATTCGATCATCGCCTCCATGCTGCGGATCGGTCATGTCATCGTGGCCATCAATAAGATGGATCTGGTGGATTTTTCGGAAGCGCGCTTTAACGAAATCCAGCAGGAATACCTCGGGGTAGCATCCAGCCTGGGTATGAAGGACATCCGTTTCATCCCGATCTGCGCCCTGTCGGGGGATAATATCGTCGACCCTTCTGAGCGCATGCCCTGGTATGTGGAAGGTACTTTACTCAATATGCTTGAAAAGCTGGAACTCAGCGGAGATACGAATCTGGAGCATCCCAGGTTTCAGGTACAGTATGTCATTCGTCCGCAAACCGCCGAACTGCATGATTATCGCGGATATGCAGGTCGTATTGCCAGCGGTGTATATCGCAGGGGTGATCAAGTCCGGGTGTTACCCTCCGGCCGTGAAAGCCGGATCGAACGTATCGAGATCGCTGGTGTAGAAGTGGAAGAAGCCTTTGCCTCTCAAAGTGTGGTGATGTTGCTGACCGATGATCTGGATATCTCCCGGGGGGATTTGATCGTCCATCCAGATGATCTTCCCTTTGTTTCGCAGGAGACCGATGTATTGCTCTGCTGGCTTGACGAACGACCACTATCCGTTGGAAATAAATATATGCTGCAGCATAACAGCAGACTTGTTCGTGTGGTCGTGCGTGAAATATCTCACCGCATTGATGTAAATACGCTGGAACATCAACCGGTGGAAGGGGCCGTCAGACTCAACGAGGTGGTTCAGGCCCGACTGAAGATGGCGTCACCACTGGCCTTTGATGCCTACGAAGATCTTCGTGCAACGGGTCATGCCATCCTGGTCGATGAGACGGGCCATTCGACCGTCGCTGCGGTCATGTTTCAATGATCTGTTTTTCGGTTATGCATTGACGTTAGTTCATGAAAAAAAAGAGGGGCGGCCAGAAGAGCCACCCCGATCATTCCATGATAACAAAAAAAACTTATCGCTCTGCCTGGCGGGTCCAGGTGTCCGTCCTGCCGATTAGAGATATGCCAATGTAGCCCCGCACTTCGAGGGTGTTGTCGCTCTTCATTTTAATGGTGCAGTCGTATGTACTGCCTTTTTTCGGGTCGTAGATCTTTCCACCATCCCAAACACCTTCTTTAGAGAACTTGAATCCCCACATGTTGGTCAATCCCATCACTGGTCTGCTGTGATTTACCTTGTCGGGGTGGTTCTTGTCAAGTTTGGGTTTTCCGGTTTCGGGGTCGTTGGGCTCTTTCAGCCAGACGATCTGTCCCTGGAACTTGTCTCCATTCTTGGAAATCTTGATCATGCCGGTTCCTTCACCGTTCTTCCATGTGCCTATGATGGCGTTGGGGTCACCCTTTTCCATTTCGCGGGCATTCGCAACCAGTGTCGAGACTACCAGCATCGTGAACATTAAAAAAGGCCCCATCATCCTGTTGATCATATGTACTGTAATTTGATTGATCTGAAGATAAACATTCCCCGGGGAAAATCTGTTGGGCAGATCCCTCAAAAACATTATGCAATGTTCGCATGTCACTGCTTGGCTGTTATCCTATGGTCTGTCCTGAATGGGATGGCCGGAAGTCCCTCACTGTTGCAGAGGTTACCATCGGGGTTGATTTCCCATGAATAGCGAACGGCGGCGGGGCGGATGAGTCCCGGTTTGTAAACTTTTACCGTCTCGCCGTCCAATTCAGCTTCTGCCCAATAGAAGGTATTGTCTGTGCCAGCGATGGAGAACCCACGGGGTTTCTGGCCATCCCTGGTCATCAAACCATTGCCACAGGAAGAAAACCGGAGGATCATTGTATCTCCCGACAACGTGGCATTTGAGAATGTTGGCCCCGTGTGAACGATATGCTCTCCATAGGCCACTTTCCTGGCGGCCAGGTATAGTCGTTTTCCTACATCCAGTTTATTTCGGGGGTGAATGTCCATAGCATCGCCGATATCGATCGCGGATGCCATTCCTGTGGCGGGTTGTTGAAGGGTCATAGCCTGGGCTTCCCGTAATTCTGCCCAGAGGTCATCCCCGGGCATTGCACGTTTTTCGCGGAAATTAGCCAGCTGCACAAATAGGAATGGGAAGATGCCCTGCTGCCAGCGCATCCGCCAGTCCTGGATCAACATTGGGAACAGGGTCTGGTATTGAACCGGTTGTCCGGCGTTGCTTTCTCCCTGGTACCAGATCACCCCGCGGATGCCGTACGGGATGATCGGGGCGATGCGGCCGTTGAATTGTACTGTTGGCTGATTGTAGAAACCCTGCATCTGGGGCAATGCCGCCTCCAGGTCGTGGTTGACCCGCCAACTGCCTGTGAGGGGGATCTCTCTGGCCTTCGTACCATAGGTGATCTTCGGAACGGTCGTTGGGCTGCCTATGAGACCGATGCCCCAGTGTTGATACATCCGGATGCAGATGACGTTTTCACCTGTCCGTAGTAAGCCTTTGGGGATGTTGAATTCGGTTTCTTTCTCCACGTTTCCCGTTGTGCCGATGGGAACTCCATTCATGAAGATCCTGGCTTCCCGTGCCCTCAGGAAGATCTTGAGGCTGCCTGGTACACCTTTTGCATCGGCATCCAGTTTCAGGCGATGCCGAAACCAGCTGATGCCCCAGAAGCCTGACTTCCCGGCCTTGTCCATGTCGATGGGATAGTCCACTGCCCGCCAGGCGCTGTCCATAAACCCTGCTAATGGAACGCCCATCCTGATCCCGTTGATGGAGGCATTTGCCAGACTGTCACGGGTCCGGTCGTTTTCCAGATTTCGGCGGACCGTTTCCGCCCAATGAGCCGGATTGCGATCAAAGTTCGCCATTCGTTCCCTGAAATCCGGATGGGTGGACAGCATTTCTGCGCTCATCCAGGCCTGGGCGCTGGTGGCACCCCAGGATGAGCTGACGATCCCCACAGCCACTTTTTTATCATAGTGCAGTTGACGGGCGAAGAAATAAGCGACGGCGGATAACTGGTTTATACTTTCAGGGGTGACCGCCTGCCAGCTGCCGGGGGATATGTCTTCTAACGGAGCAGCGGCCGTTTCCCGCGGGACTACGAAGAATCGGATACCCGGATGGGCGGCGGCCGCTTTTTCCTTTTCGGTATCCGGGCCAATGCCCATGCCAACGGTCCATTCCATGTTCGACTGTCCGGAGGCGACCCAGACTTCTCCTATCATGACATCCCGGAGTGTCAGGGTTTTTTCTGCTGTCACCGTCATGTCGAAGGGGCCGCCAGCTGCGAGGATAGGCATCTTCACCATCCATTTGCCCTTTTCATCCGACCTGGCCTGGGTCTTGAAGCCGGCGAAATCGATGGTGACCATGCTCCCCGGTTTCGCATAGCCCCATACGGGGGCATGCATACCTTGCTGGATAACCATATGGTCGGAGAAAATGGAGGCGAGGCGGAGGCTGGTTGGTTGAGCAATTCCCTGCGATATGCCGATCAGGCAGATCAGGCATGCAAGCAGTATTCGTTTGTTCATGGCCATGGTTTGTAATGGTCGCTGTAAGTGCAGGGTACAATGCATTTGGATCGATCAGCCTTTCCGTACATGCATTCCTTTTGTTTTTGTAAACGATCTTAATCCCTGGTGAGATAACGTAGCACCCAAGCCTGAGTGCTTACGACCGCTCCAGGGCAATGCGGCACTCACTCGGTCGCAGCAGTTGATATATCCAGATCCACTGTCGATACGCGCCAGTATGCGCTCCCCGCGCGCCAGGTCTGAGGTGTACACCGCTGCGGTAAGACCGTAATCAGTGTCATTCATCAGTCGGATGGCTTCCTCGTCATCCTTCACCTTCATGATGCCAATGACCGGCCCGAAAGACTCCTCCCGCATGATATCCATCGTGTGATCCACCCCCGTCAGCACGGCCGGTGCAAAGAAATTCCCGGGCCCATCCATGCGATGTCCGCCGGTTAGCAGGGTGGCCCCCTTTGAAAGCGCATCCTTGATCTGATCCTCCAGCAAGTCGATGTTGGCGGATCTGGTCAGAGGGCCCAGGTAAACGCCCTCTTCCGTAGGATTACCCTGTTTCCAGGATCTCACTTCTTTCACAAAGGCATTGACGTAATCATCATATATCTTCTCGTGTACATAAATGCGTTCCACCGCACAGCAGCTCTGCCCGTTGTTGTAGAACGCGCCGTCTGCAGTACCGGCTGCCACGGATTCGATATCTGCCACGTCATCCGCCACGTAGAGCGGGTCTTTGCCCCCAAGCTCCAGCTGACATTCGACCATCCGGGATGCTACTGTCTCGTAGATATGACGGCCAGTGCGATAAGAACCGGTGAAGAAATAGCCGTCAAAGGGCATATGCAACAACTGCTCGCCGATATCTCCTGCACCTATGGCGGTTTGCATCAATTCCGCTGGAAGTCCCGCGGAGATGAGCAATCTGCGCATATGCATGCCCGTTAGTGTCGCGAATTCCGATGGTTTGTACATTACGGCATTCCCTGCCAGCAGAGCCGGAATTACGACATTTACACCCACCAGCCAGGGATAATTCCAGGCGGAAATGTTGCAGATGACACCGAGCGGCTCGTAACAAATACGCTCCTGCATTCCGCCCTCATCAGACATGATCTCGTCGGACAGATAGCGTTCTGCATTGCGGAGCATCCAGGCCACGCGGGTCCTGGCGCCATTCACTTCGTTGCGTGACTGCTGCAGCGGCTTGCCTACTTCCAGGGTGAGGTCGGCCGATAAAGTTTCGATCTCTTCCGCCAGTAGTACATGAAAGCGTTCAATGACGATCAGTCTTTCTTTCAATGGGATAGCATCCCATGCCGACTGTGCCTCGCGCAATGTCTGTATTTTACCTTCGAGAGATGCCTGCGTATCCGTTTCCACTTCGCGGACGGCTGCGCCTGTGGCGGGATCGATGATCTGCATCATATTTATTTTTTTGTCCTGATAATATCAAGAAATCTTTTTCTGATCTGAAATGAGAGCGGATTTATCTCCCGGTCGCTCATCCTTTCCGGATGCCACTGCACCCCGAGCATGAATCCAAGATCCTGTCCCGGCGTATATTCCAGCGCTTCCGGAATACCATCATCAGACAGGGCTGAGATCTGCAGGGATGGCGGCAGATGTCCGATGTCGATTGCCTGGTGATGGGCACTATTGACCTCACCTGACAGGCATCCGGTGATCCCTTGTAAGATCGAACCGGCCGTGATGATGATGTCGTGTCGCTTGTCTGTATCTCCGGTTTTCCTGTGAACGGCATTTCCTTCGTCACCCAGGTCCTGTATCATATTACCACCTTCAGCAACGTTGACCAGTTGCATCCCCCGGCAAATGGCCAGAATGGGGCGTTTGTGTTTTTTCGCGTAAGCGTAAACGTTAGTCTCGAATACATCACGTTCCGGGCAGAAATCATCCGGTCGGTTCGGATAATCCAACGCCCCTTCATAGAAGACAGGATCCATATCGATGCCTCCGGTCAGCACGAAACCGTCGCAGGATGCCAGCAATGCTTCATCCGGATTCAGGTATGAAAGTTCTACCAGAATGATATCATCTCCCAGATCCGCGGGCCGGAACCAGGCCGGATAGTTTTTGAGGTTTGTCTGCGTGAAGGTGATGCCGATCCGCTTCATATTTAATTTCATGTTCATTACCAGGCTTCGGCATACAAAGCCCTGAAGTCTGCACGTGAAACGGGTTTGGGGTTGTTGGGATGGGCAAAGTCATCGATGGCGAGGTCTGCCAGCGGATCGAGATGCTCTTCCAGTACACCGATCTCACGCAACCGGCAGGGGATGCCGATGCGTTCGTTCAATTCGAACAAGCGAGACACCAATGCTTCACCTGTCTCCTCCGGGATTTCCCATTTACGGGCCATTTGGCGGAATTTTTCCTCAGATCCTGCAATATTGAAACGCATTCCATATGGCAGATTCACTGCATTGGCGAGTCCGTGATGTGTGTCGAGCAACGACGAGAGGGGATGAGCGAGGGAGTGCACGACGCCGAGTCCTTTCTGGAAAGCGACAGCACCCATCAGGGATCCCATCATCATCCGGCTGCGGGCCTCAATGGTCGGAGCTTTCACGGCAGTTTCGATCGAACTCAGGATGAGGCCCATACCTTCCAACGCGATGCCCTCGCACATCGGGTGCGACATCTTTGCGATATAAGCTTCCATGTTGTGTGTCAGCGCATCCATGCCTGTGGCTGCGGTTACAGCGGCCGGCAGGTCCATCGTCAACAGCGGATCTGCGAAAACGATGCGAGCCAGCAGTTTTGGAGAAAACAGGATGCGCTTTCGGTGGGTTTCATCATCCGCGATGATGGCGCTGCGGCCTACTTCACTGCCGGTACCTGCAGTCGTTGGGATGGTTACGAAATGAGGTACTTCGCCGGTGACATAGACATCTCCTCCGATGAGATCATCGTACTTGAACAGGTCTTCCCGGTGATGGACCCGCAACACGATCGCCCGGGCCACATCCATCGCGGCGCCGCCGCCGATGCCCACTACACTATCACATTTGCCCTCGTCGAAGGCATCTGTTCCTTTGTACACATCTGATTTGACGGGATTCTTGTGCATGTCATGGAACACCGTCACCGCTAGTCCCTTCACATCAAGCCCCTCCATCAATCGCTTGAAAAAAGGAAGACCGGCCACGACGGGGTCGGTCACGACGAGCGGGCGACTCAGCCCTTGTTTCACCAGATAATCCCCCAGCTCCTCGCTGGCGCCGGCTCCGAACCGGATCGTTGTCGGGAAATTGTACTGTAGTATCATGATTTCGTGTATGCGTATACGTTAGTTATATTTATTTTAGATGATCTCGAAGTATCTGCGGTATTCCCAGTCGGTCACAGACTTCAGGTGTTGACGCCATTCCCATTCGCGTGTCATCACGAAATGATCCGTAAAGGTATCTCCGAAGAGTTCCCGGGCGATATCAGACTGTTTCATGCGGGCGGCGGCTTCCTGTAGTGTCGATGGCAGTTTTTCCTTGCCCGTCGCCAGGTATCCGTTCCCGTTAACGGGTTCACCTGGATCCAGACGATGGCGGATGCCATACATTCCGGCTGCCAGGGACGCGGCCATGGCGAGATATGGATTCACATCCGCTCCGATCACCCGGGTTTCCACACGGGCGGAAGACGCGCCTCCGTTCAGCACCCTTAATGCCACGGTGCGGTTGTCGATGCCCCAGGTGAGTGTGGTAGGGGCCCAGGCGCCCTCTACGAGCCGCTTGTAGCTGTTGAGTGTCGGGGCAAACATCGGCATGATATGCGGCAGGCAATGCAGTTGTCCGGCGATATAATGACGGGCGATGGTACTCAGTTTGAGCGGATCATTTGCGTCATGGAACAGGTTGCGACTACCTTCCGCATCCCAGAGGCTTTGGTGTACATGGCCCCCGCATCCCGGCATCTGCTCGTGGATCTTGGCCATGAAGGTGGCCATGATGCCATGCCGGTAGGCGATCTCCTTGACGGCGGTTTTGAACAGCACGGCACGGTCTGCCGCTTCCAGCACATCTGAATGGGCGATGGCAGCTTCGTAGGTGCCGGGACCCGTTTCCGTATGCAGCCCTTCTATGGGGATTCCGAAAGCGGTCAGTTCGTCGAACAGTGCCCGGAAGAAATCGTTCCGAAGGGTGGTCCGAAGGATGGAATAACCGAACATCCCGGGCGTGATGGGCGTGAGGTCGCGGTAATGCTTGGCTGCGGCCGACTCAGGGGTCTCCCGAAAATTGAACCATTCGAACTCCTGCGCAAAAACGGGCGAGAAGCCCTCGGCTTTCGCTGATGAAGAAACCCTCTTTAATAATTGTCTCGGACAAACGGGCGAGGCGTTGCCGTCTGAGTCCGTCAGCTCTCC
The DNA here is from genome assembly GCA_021299955.1 of Chitinophagaceae bacterium. Taxonomy (GTDB): domain Bacteria; phylum Bacteroidota; class Bacteroidia; order Chitinophagales; family Chitinophagaceae; genus Pollutibacter. Next base: position 3,081 of record JAJTFQ010000016.1, on the reverse strand, counting down.
GAGCATGAACGGGAGCTGATCTTCCCAGGGGATAAATCTCAGCGTCCCCGGGTCGAGTCGGGCGGGGCTGTCCGGGAATCCGGAATGCCATCCGGTGTAGGTCGATCGGTCATACAAGGCATCGACTGCGTCCCATCCAAAGATCACGTCGCAAAAGGAGGATCCCTTTTCCAGGACAGACAGGAACTTGTCTCTCGAGATGTATTTCCCTCGCAGGATCCCGTCGATGTCTGTGAAAGCGATCTTCACCTTCGCGGAAGGATGACCCTCGACCTGCTCGATGACCTGCTGTATGGAGGCCGGGTTTTGATGTATTGCCATATGCCTCGGGGTTTACGGGGTCAAATATGCTTGTTTTTTTCCGTCGGAAAGATCCTGAAAAGCATCCAACTGCCGGCCATAAGCGAAAGGAAGATGCCGGCAAGGGTCATATCCTGCACCGCCATGGCCAGAAAGGAGATACCTGCGATCAGCAGCGCCAGCCAGGGGGCGATCGGAAAAAAGGGCGCCTTGAAAGGACGTTCCAGTTCCGGCTCCTGTTTGCGCAGCCGGATCATGGTGATCATGGCCATCACGTACAAGGTAAGGGCACCGAATACGGCGATGGTAATGATTTCAGCGGTTTTCCCAGTGAGAAGAGCGGCCATCCCGACGACGGTGTTCGCCAGCAGGGCGTTGGCAGGTGTGCCGAAACGGGGATGGATGCGTCCGAACCAGGCGGGTGCGAATCCGGTGCGGCCGAATTCGAAGGTAGAGCGTCCGCCTGCCAGGATCAGCCCGTGGAAGGAGGCGACCAGTCCGAAGATCCCTACCGTGATCAGCAGATGATACATCGGATGAGTAACGCCCACGACCCTGCCCAATGCCAACGGCAGCGGGGAGTCTGAGGTTACCCCTTCCGCATTGTAGACGATGGCCTCCCATCCGGCCACGCCTACTGCTCCGGCGAACGTCAGCATGCAGAGGATGACCAGGGTGATGATGGCTGAGCCAAAGCCTTTGATGATGGTGCGTTGCGGATCGATGGCCTCTTCCGCGACATTGGCGACCCCTTCAATACCCAGAAAGAACCAGATCGCAAAGGGGATGGCGGCAAATATGCCTGCAACGCCATTTGGCAAAGGATTGGCAGTCAGGTTTTCCAGTTTGAAGGACGGCATGACGATGCCCGCAAAGAGCAGCAGTTCAAAGATGGCGGCTGTTTTGACCCCGTAAATATTCAGCCCGGTAAACAGGAGATAGGACGCCATGGCGATGCCGATGACCGGAACATCGGGCATGAATAGGTTGAAATAGGCACCAATTGACAGGGCAATGGCTGGCGGTGCAAATACAAATTCAATATGCTGGGCCATGCCCGCTACAAAAGCGGCATCGCAGCCCATCGCCCGGTGGGCATAATCGAACACTCCTCCGGCCTTGGGGATCGCACAGGCCAGTTCCGCATAACTGAAGGTAAAAGCCAAATACATCAGGATGATGCCCCCCGTAGCAATGGCCAGTCCTAATGTTCCCCCTTTTTCAAGTCCGAGGTTCCATCCGAAATACATGCCGGAAATGACATATCCTGTACCCAGTCCCCACAACATCAGAGGCGTCAGCGTTCGACGTAAAGTGCCTTCATGCCTGGTTCCTTCCATGGTTATAATTTATCTGGTCCGAATATCCTGGTCGGATGGATCCAGTATTCAGAGTTCTTCCGCGGCCGTTCCGGACAACTTCGCCTTGAGCAGGCCCGTATGATGTTCTGTGTGCAGTTGGGTGAGCAAGGCCATCTCGCGCAACGTCACCCTTCCGATCGCGGGGTGCTTGACCAGAAAGCCTTCCAGGTTGTCATCTTCCAGACGTTCCAGGCGGCGACAAAGTACTTCGGTGGCCTCGCTGTGTTTTTTCAATAGTATATCCCGCTGCGCATGGCTGACCCTTCCGGGTTTCACCATGCTTGGCGCTTTTACACCATTAACCAAGGCCTTTCGGTATCTTTCGCGCAGTTCCGACGCTGATCTGCTTTTTCGATTTGGTTTTCCGAACAACATCCTGAGCATGAATAACGGTAACGCATACGCGAAGTTTGTCAACCGGAGACTTTTGATCAGATGATTCAGATCCTGACCGGCGGTCCACTTGCCCGCATGGCTCGCTTCAAAAGCTTCAGTCGACAGACCTGAAACCAGATGGTTAAATTCTTCCGTTGCCCTCCTTATCCCTTCCGTCAGTCGCTTATCCATGGCTTTTAGGGTGTTTTGATCTTGTGTTTATATATATTTATGTCAGTCTTCCCAGATGACCGTGTCGATCCGGTCGAACCATTCCGCATATCGATGAAGATGAAGCGCTTCCAATTCATTGCGCCGGATCTTGAGGGTGGGTGTCATCATCCCGTTGCCAACGGTCCATTCATCGCGGGTGATCACCACCTTTCGCACCTGTTCGAAATTATCCAGCCTTTCATTGACGGAGGAAAGGGTGTCCGACAGGCTTTTGATGAGGACGTCCTTCGATTTATTTCTGCCCTGCTCGGAGAGATTGACCAGTACGATGGGCTGGGGGATGCCCATACCCACAACACAGGCCTGTTCGATATCCTCTCCGGCCAGCAGACTGAGTTCGATCGGAGCAGGAGAGATGTACTTACCCTTGTCGGTCTTGAACTGATCCTTGATCCGGCCGGTGATGTAGAGATATCCGTCGTCGTCATATGCCCCCTTGTCGCCGGTCAGCAGGTATCCGTCTTCGTCGAAGACCTCCGCCGTGAGCTCTGGCTCCTTGTAGTATCCGGCGAAATTACCAGGGCTTTTTACGCAAATTTCTCCCTGCTGGCTGAATTTCACCTGCAGTCCCGGGAGTGGGCGGCCTACCGATCCAAACCTGTTGGATCCTGCCCGGTTGAAATGGGCGTAGACACTATCCTCCGTCATCCCATATGCCTGGTAGATGGTGATGCCCAGTCGATCATACCAATGCAGTAGATCCATCGAGATCGGGGCGGCTGCGCTAAGGATGATGCGCGCGCGAGAAAGGCCCAGTTTTTGTCTGACGGCCTTTTTGACCAGGGTGCTGACCAGGGGGATCGACAGCAGC
>JAJTFQ010000107.1 GCA_021299955.1 Chitinophagaceae bacterium | reverse complement strand
CCTCCAAGGGTGGGGTAACCCTCCAAGCGTGGGGGTACTCCCCAAGCGTGGGGGTACTCTCCAAGGGTTGACCTTTATTCATGCTGCATTTACAATCTTCGGTGTCCGTTTTGTAGAGACGCGATTTATCGCGTCTAAAGGCGACGGGGCAGGCATGATGAAGGGGTAGGTGGTACCCGGGGCGTTTAGGGTTGGATGATGTTCCGGATATTCAGAAAAATGATGGGAGCCAGACGCGATGAATCGCGTCTCTACCAATGGCATGAACACCCCCTCATTTGCGGGTTGTATTGGAATGGCCATGCCAGGTCTTGCACCCTACGATGGTAGAGACGCGATTTATCGCGTCTAGCGGCGATGGGGCATTGGGAATGACCGGTCAGTTGAAGGAGGTGAATAATTAACAGTGGATGCCGGTCATTGGGTAACTTTGCAGCAGAACAAGCGACCATGACCGATATACATCAGGACGTCCTGGATTTTTTCAGAGGTTGGAAACCAACCGGAGCAGCAGAGATCGAAACTCTGCCGCTGTCAGGCAGTAACCGTCAGTATCTGCGGGTGCATCACGGAGGCCAGCATTTCATTGCTACTTACAATCCTTCGAATATTCCGGAGAACAATGCGTTCATAGAATTTTCAAAACATTTTCAACGAAAGCAGTTACCGGTGCCGGAGATCCTGCATGTGCATCCTGACCGGACGATGTATTTGCAGACGGATCTCGGGGATGTTTCGCTCTTTCAGATCATGCAGTCGGAAGGCTTCAGCGAGCATGTATTCGGACTATTCAAGAAAACCCTCTCGCAACTGGCACGTCTCCAGATCGAGGGTGGGCAAAATCTCGACTACAACCACTGTATTGCGACGAAGTCGTTCGACAAGCAGGCCATCTATTCAGACCTGCTGTATTTTCTCTACTATTTTGTCAGGGCCCTGGATCTGCCCTACGACAAGAACCTCCTGATGAACGACTTCGACCTGCTGAGCAGTTTTCTGATGCAGGAGGAGCAGAAATATTTCATGCACCGCGATTGTCAGAGTCGGAATGTGATGGTCCGTGATGAGCGCGTGCATTTCATCGACTATCAGGGTGGAATGCAGGGGGCTTTGCAATACGACGTGGCTTCCATGCTGTGGCAGGCCCGCGCCTCCATGCCTTTCGAATGGAGGGATCAACTCCTCGAGCATTATTTCGAACAGGCCAACGGATTGTTGAAGGGGAGCATGGATCGAACGCAATTCATGGACAGCTATGACGGCTTCGTGTTGATCCGCATGCTCCAGACACTGGGAGCTTATGGCTTCCGCGGCCTTTTCGAGCGTAAGCCGCATTTCATCGCCAGCATTCCGTATGCATTGCGGAATCTGCGCTGGTATCTCGAAAACAAGCGGATGCCCGTCCGCCTGCCGGAGCTCCAGAAGGTATTGCGTTCGATCGTTTCGGACGAGATCATCAACCGGTATGAAACGGTGAAGGCCGGACCAGACGCTCCGCTGGAAGTAAACGTACGGAGTTTCTCCTTCAGGAAAGGCATTCCGGAGGATCCAAGCGGAAATGGTGGTGGATTTGTGTTTGACTGTCGGGGCATTCTCAACCCCGGACGCATCGAAGAATACAAGACCCTGACAGGACGCGACAAGCCGGTGAAGGAATTCCTGCTCCACCGAACCGAGATGCACGGGTTTCTACAGCATGTCTACGGCATCGTAGATCTGACCGTCAAAGATTATCTACAGCGCGGTTTCAGTCACCTAACGGTGAACTTCGGCTGCACCGGCGGCCAGCATCGCAGCGTTTACGCGGCAGATCAGCTGGCCAGACACCTGGAAGATAAGTTCAATGTCAGGACGACCACTACGCATGTTGAACAGGAGGCCAAGGGATGGAAGAATGAACCATACTGACCCCCTGATCATTTCAATGAGCGGAAATCCCTGCAGAAAGTATCCGCCAGCCATGGCCACCTATCAACTCATAGACGGAATACGAAAAGATGAACACCCCGCATTCAGACAATGACACCCTGCAGCCGCTGGCAGGGGTGCGCGCGATGATTTTCGCGGCAGGTCTGGGGACGCGCCTGAGACCATTCACCGACCATCATCCCAAGGCCCTGGCGGTTGTGAACGGCAAACCGCTGCTGCAACGAAACATAGAGTATCTGAAGCAGTCAGGCATCCGGGATATCATGGTGAATGTCCATCATTTTGCAGATCAGATCGCAGATTTCATCCGGCTTCATGACGGATTTGGCTGCGACATACATATTTCGCATGAGGCGGAAGCGCCGCTGGAGACTGGCGGCGGACTGATGAAAGCGGCCTGGTACTTTCAGGAGCATGACAGACCCTTTGTGGTGATGAATGCGGATATTTTGACGAACCTTGATCTTTCGGCCCTGTATGCGGCACATTTGGAGCGCCAACCGCTGGCTACCCTCGCGGTAACTGCCCGACCCAGCTCCCGCTGTCTGCTGTTCGATCCTGAGATGCAACTGACCGGTTGGCGCAACAGCAAGACCGGGGCAGAGAAGATTGCCCGTATCCCAAAAAGCGATCCAATGGCGTTGGCCTTTTCGGCGGTTCATGTCATCGATCCGCGCATGTTGACGATGGTCCGTCAGACAGGCATTTTCTCCATCATCGACACCTATCTTGACCTGGCCGCTGACCATGAGATCCTCGGATTCAGGCATGACGGAGATATCATCATTGATGTGGGCAAACCCGAGTCCATAGCGGAAGCGGAGCGTTTTTTCCAATGATTATTCGTAGCTTGATCCCAAAATCCCGCATATGCTGAAGAAGATCGGATACGGCGCCCTGGCCGCCCTGTTAATCATCCAGTTCATCAAACCTGCCCGGAACATTTCCGACGCTCCGACGCCCAATGACATTTCCAACAAATATGCCGTTCCGGCAGATGTTGCCGCCATTCTTAAGACCACGTGCTACGACTGCCACAGCAATAACACCCGCTATCCCTGGTATGCAAACATCCAGCCGGTCGCCTGGTGGCTTGCAGACCATGTAGACGAGGGTAAACGAGAGATCAACTTCAACGAGTTCCTGTCCTACAAGCCCAAGAAAGCACATCACAAGATGGAAGAGGTGGCAGAAATGGTGAATGAAGGTGAGATGCCGCTGCAGAGCTATACGATCGTGCACCGGGATGCCAGCCTGAGTGATGCTCAACGCAAACTCCTGGCCGACTGGGCGCTGGGGGTGATGCAGGAGATCGCAACGGAGCACAACCTCGGTAAAAAGGACAGCACGGCCACACACTAACGGTAAAGTATAACCGAAGTCAAAACCTCAGCCACGCAGAGGTTCTCTGATCACATATTCCAATACATGTCACCTGCCCTGCCGGCAAAGATCGCCGGAGAGCCCTGTTGGCTTTCCCCGGAGAGATGTCTTTTCTGGGAGACGACCAGCACGCTCATAGTTTCTGACCTGCATTTCGGCAAGACCGGACATTTCCGTCGCGAAGGCATTGCGATACCCCAGGCCGTTTACCAGGAGGATCTTCATCGGCTGATGTCGCAGATACAATATTTTCGGCCGAAGCGCATCATATTCACCGGAGATCTCTTTCACAGCAAAGAAAACAGCGAGCATGCGCTTTTTGGAAGATGGAGAGCTTCGATCGATGCAGAGCTGCTGCTGGTTCGGGGCAATCACGACATCCTCTCGGTCCGTGACTATGAAACGCTGGGCATCACGACCCATGCGCACTCCTTTTCGGACGGAGTGTTTGATTTCGTTCATGACCCGGCAGAACTGAAGGTATCAAACGAAGGAAGGCACAGGATCTGCGGGCATGTTCACCCCGGCATCAGACTTTCGGGCATCGGCAAACAATCACTTCGACTTTCCTGTTTCCACTCCATGCCAGATATGACCGTGCTTCCTGCCTTCAGTAAGTTTACAGGTTTGTCGCTGATCGAACCGCAACCCGGAGACATGATATTCGCTGTTTTGCCTGCTAATCCGAAAAAAGGGGAGACCGGCAGTGTGATCCGCATCCAATGAACCAGCATGCCTGAGAAATGCTTTCGCATCGCATATGATCCCATCTATGCCCATCCGCTACCGGAAGGTCATCGGTTTCCGATGCTCAAGTACGAACTGATACCCGGGCAGTTGCTGCATGAGGGCATGATTGATGCCGATGAAATTTTCGCCCCGGCGGTTTGTGACGACGAGATCATCCTGCTCACACATGATGCGCAATACCTGCGTCGATTGAACGATCAGACCCTCTCGGAACGTGAGCAAAGAGCGATCGGGTTTCCACAGTCACCGGCTTTGACACTAAGGGAGAAGATCATCACGCAGGGGACCATTGATTGTGCACGATATGCGATCAGTCACGGAGTGTCGTTGAATGTCGCGGGCGGAACCCATCACGCCTTTTCGGACCATGGGGAAGGATTCTGTCTGCTGAATGATTTTGCGGTGGCGGCGCGTTTACTACTGTCCACCGGCGAGGTTGGGAAAGTTTTGATCGTTGATCTGGATGTTCATCAGGGCAACGGCACCGCCAGCATTTTTCAAGGCGACCCAAAAGTTTTCACGTTCAGCATGCATGGAGCACATAACTACCCATTCAGAAAGGAACTGTCCGATCTGGATGTACCATTGCCTGACGGGATCGGAGACGAGGAATATATGAGCTTGCTGGAGAGCCATCTGCCACGTTTGCTGGATGAGCAACAGCCTGACCTCGTATTTTATCTGTCAGGCGTCGATATCCTTTCCACTGATCGGTTTGGAAAATTGAACATCAGTATGGAGGGATGCCGATGCAGGGACGAGTTCGTTTTCCGATCGTTGAAGCAGCGATCCATCCCTTGTGCGGTGTCGATGGGAGGCGGCTATTCGCCGGATGTGCGGACGATCGTTGAAGCGCACTGTCAGACCTATCGGGCGGCCCGGGAGATCTACGAAATTTGACAGCAGTGCTGATACCGGCTTAGTTCATCTTCCGTTTCAGGCTGGACACTTCCTGCTGCAGGTTATTGACCATGCTGGCGAGTTGTCCCATATCCCAGCGCTGCTGTACGGCGACCCGGCTGATGACCATCTGCGCCTGCCATATCTCGAGGACATCCTCTGCATTCACCTGATAAGGTTGGAATGCGGGATTATCGCTCACGAGCGTGAGGCGGTTTTTTACTTCCTCATTTTTCACGATCCGCTTATAGACGATGCCTTCTGTTCGACTGACGACGATGTATGCATGGTTGTTACGAATTTCTTCCATGTCGTTTCCGGTGCGCTGGCCGACGATGACGGATCCGCTGGGCGTCGGCAGCATGCTGTCACCAATGATCTCGAAGGCCCGGTACTCTCCACCGCCCAGCATGGGGAGCGTGAATGTATTCAGTTCATCAATGAACTCATCATCTGCATAGCCGTTGAGGTAACCGGCTGCGGCCTTGACCGGTACGAAATGGATCAGGTTGTGATCCTGACTCATCTTCTGTTCGCGCCGACGGGCGAGATAACTCTGACTTCGGTCGCTGAGATCCCTTCTCAGCAGATCGTCCAGCGACACTGAGAACTGATCACTGACGATCTCCAGCACTTCCAGGCGGGGCTCTGCCCTTTCCTCTTCATAGGCGCCCAGCAGCGAACGCTTGATGTTCAACAGCGCCGCGAACTCCTCCTGGGTGTTTCCCTTCAGCTTACGCAGATATTTGAGGTTGCGGCCGGCGAGTGACTGTGCCATGCTAATGATTTTGGTGCAAAATACTAAATTATTTAGTTATTCCAAATTTATTTTTGCCTCGCGGGAAACGCTTGCCGAACGAATCGACGTTACTTTGCGGAGGGATTCAATAATCACCCCCACTTTGCCATGTCCACCGAAAAGAAAAGCACGAAACGCGGCCGCAAGGAACCACCGGTCATCCTGATCACGAACGACGACAGTGTCACGGCTCCTGGCATCCGGCATCTCGCGGAAGCGGTGAAAGACCTGGGCAAGGTGGTCATTGTGGCGCCGGACAAGCCGCAATCTGGCATGGGCCATGCCATTACGATCGGATCTCCGTTGCGGCTGCATCCGGTGAAACTGATCGACGGCGTGGAGGCCTGGAGTTGCAGCGGCACCCCGGTGGACTGCGTGAAGATGGCGGTGGACAAGGTGTTGCACCGCAAGCCGGACATCTGCCTGAGTGGTATCAATCACGGAGCCAATCACTCCATCAATGTCATTTATTCCGGGACCATGTCGGCGGCCATCGAGGCCTCGATCGAAAACATCCCATCCATAGGCTTCTCGCTGCTGGACCTCAGTCTGGAAGCGGATTTCACAGGTGCCAGGACCTATGCCCGTAAGATCGTGGAGTCCGTGCTCTCCCGCAAGGCCGACAAGCATTTGTGCCTGAATGTGAACATTCCTGCAGTGGACGAGTCGCTCATCCGCGGGATACGTGTTTGCCGACAGGCCTATGCGAAGTACGAGGAGGATTTCAACGAGCGCCTGGATCCCGGCGGTAAAAAATATTACTGGCTGACGGGCAAGTTTGTGAACTTCGACAAGGGAAAGGACACGGATGTATGGGCCCTGCAGCACAATTACGTCAGCGTGGTGCCGGTACAGTTCGACCTGACGAACCACGCGATGATGGAAAGGATCGGTAAAACCTACAAATGGTGATGGTGAAAAAAGACAATTTCGTTTTCGGCCAGATCGTGGGCCTGCTGCTGCCGGTGATCAGTTTCTTCGGGTACTACCTCTGGAAGTTCCGGGTATATTCGTTTTCGGACTACCTGTTCTACCTGCGTACGAACAAGGCCCTGGTGACGGCGATCACCATCCCTTGTCTGGTCCTGAACATGGTGATCTTCACCTATTACATCAATTCGAAACTGGACAAGACGGCTAAAGGCGTATTTGCGGCTACCCTGCTGTATGCCCTCGCTTCGTTGTCTGTGAAATATTTCGGATAAACGGACTATCCTCCCCAGGCCACTACGAGCAGGTAAAGCGCGGCTACCGCCAGGAGCAGTAACAGCCCCCAAAGGCCAATGGTGATGTAGCCCAGTTTCTCGCCCGTTTTCATTTTGGACCCTAGCCGGCGGGCGGAACGTCCCTGTACGATGGCGATGATGCCCAGCACCAGCGCGGCCAAAAATGCGGCTGAACCGACATACGGGATGATGATCCCACCCAGACAAGATATACCGATGATGCCGAGTGTCCGCGAACTCTTCGCCAGCCGGTCTCCTTCCGACGGATCTTCCGCTTTCAACCACCCGTTTCGCAAATGCCGGAGTACGTTCATGGTGATCTTCGTCCGTTGAAGGAACCCGATGTCCTTTCGGCCGAAGGTCTTCTCCCGCAAGCTTCTCAGCGCATCCCCCTGCTTTGACGAGGGGACGACAACCGCCAGCGTACCTGCCGGAGGATGGGCGACGACGGTCGAAGTTCCGGCGATCATAGACAGGAAAAGGATTCCGGCCAGAAGCGTGCGAATGGTAGGCATGATCTTAAGGATGTTGATTCGAGTGGAAAAATAGGATAAAAACAGGGAATGCCCTGCCTCAGGCGGAATGAAAAAATGGCATCCCACGTCAAAGGCCTAATTTGCGCGAGAAACTAGGGGAGATGAGATATTACATCATTGCCGGAGAAGCGTCCGGAGACCTGCACGGCAGCCATCTGATCCGGGCGCTGCGCGTCAAGGATTCGCAGGCGGAGATCTGCTGCTGGGGTGGCGACCTGATGGAAGCCGCCGGTGCCAAGCTCGTCAAACATTACAGGGACCTGGCATTCATGGGCTTCGTGGAAGTTGTGGCAAATCTGCCGACCATCCTTCGGAACATGCGTTTCTGCAAGCGCGACATCCTCGAATTCCGACCTGATGTCGTGATTTTTATCGACTACCCCGGCTTCAACATCCCGATCTCCAAATTCGCTAAGGCACACGGGCTGAAGACGGTGTACTACATTTCTCCGCAGGTCTGGGCCTGGAAAGAGGGCCGTGTACGCACCCTGATGAAAACGATCGACAGGATGCTGGTCATCCTGCCTTTTGAGCAGGCCTTCTACCGAAAATGGGGATGGGAGGTCGATTATGTCGGACATCCTCTGCTGGAAGAGATCGCCCGCAGGCGTGCGGATCCCGCCACGGCCGGCCAGGTTGAAAAGGGAGAAGGACCGCTGGTAGCGCTG
>JAJTFQ010000015.1 GCA_021299955.1 Chitinophagaceae bacterium | reverse complement strand
GTACAGTACCTGCTGGTACTCCGTTCAACCGTCGTAAACTGATCGCGACCGGATTCACCGTGCCTGGTGCATCAGGTCAGATCCTGGAATACGGAGATACCACCCTGGTCAATCTCAATGCCACAGTGGCTGCGACACCGGCGACCTGTGCCAATCCCACGGCAGGCGCCATTACGGTAACGATCACTGGTGGTGTGGGACCCTTTACCTTCAGCCTTGATGGTACTACGTTCCAGGCTTCCAATGTATTCACCGGCGTAACAAGGGGCGACAAGACGGTCACCATCCGCGAAGGTATCTGCGGAAAAACGATCACCCGGACAGTGACCGTTCCATTTACGGATAATCTTACCCTCACCGGTCCCAGAGATACTACTGTTTGCACAGGTGCATCGTTCACGTTGCGTGCCTCATCCAACAGCAGTGCTACAACCTACGCATGGACCCCCGCCACCGGTCTGGGAAGTCCCACCGCGGCAGTTACCACCGCTACCGTCTCCGCCAACACCACATTCACGGTGACGGCTACGCTGAATGGTTGTGTGAAGACCGCCACGGCGACCGTCACAGCCCGTCCGAATCCAACGGTGAATGCCGGCCCGGATCAGACGATCTTAGTGGGAGAGGAGGTGATGCTTTCCGGCACAAGCTCCATCCTGCCGCGCACCATCACCTGGGCTCCTTCAATGAATGTGATCAATCCTAACATCCTGGTGACCTCCGCACGTCCGGCTCAGACAACCAACTATACGCTGACCGTCGTCGAAGCGAATACCGGATGTACCGCATCAGACAATATGGTGGTGACCGTGGTTCCTTACTGTGTAAAAGCGATGAACGCCTTCACACCGAACGGAGACGGTATCAACGACAGATGGCTGCTGACGACTTCCGATCAGTGTACACGCAACATCACGGTGAATGTGTACAACCGTTATGGACACCTGGTGTACAGCAATCCTAACTACACCAACACATGGGAAGGCACGATCAACGGCAAGCCGCTTCCGGATGGTACTTATTACTACTCCGTGAAATACACCCTGATCAATGGCAGGATCATCGAACAGAAAGGAGACGTGACGATCTTACGATAAAAAATTGAACATCATGAAATTCAGGATAATCACCATCATCGCGGGATTGACCGTGGGCCTTGGATCTCAGGCCCAGCAGCTCCATACATCATCGATGTACGAACTGCAAACCATCTTCCATAACCCCGCCATGGCCGGGAACCTCACCAGTAACATGGCGGGCGTGAGCTATCGCAGCCAGTGGGCGGGTATCAGTGGAAGTCCGAGGACGGCCACCATCTTTGGCAATATCGACCTTCCCAAAGATCTGATCGGCATCGGAGGATACTTATACAACGATCAGACCGGGCCGACCTCAAGGTCCGGTGCCCAGCTTTCCTTTGCCAAACACCTGCCTTTGTCCGAAAAGTCAAGACTGTCGCTCGGTATTGAAGCGCGGTTCTTCCAGTTTGCGATCGACAGGAGCAAGCTCAATTCGATCGCCGGAGACCCTGTGCTTGCCGGTGCCGATAACCGCTTCAAATACGACATGGGATTTGGTGTGGCCTACACAACAGACAAGCTCCAGATCGGGGCGTCCGTCTCTCAGCTGATCCAGACCAAACTCGATTTCTACACCGGAAATCTCGCAGTCACTGAAGCTGGTAAACTGTATCGCCATTTCTATCTGCATGGTCTCTACAGGATCGAAACATCCGGCGGAACAACCTTTGTACCGAATATGCTCCTGGTATGGCTTCCAAACGTGGATCGTTCTGAAGTACAGCTCGGCATGCGTGTGGAAAGGGATTTCGTTTGGGCAGGTGCCGGTTATCGCTTCAACCAGAGTTACATGGTCACCGCAGGTCTGAATGTGAGTCCGAAATTTTCCGTGGGTTATGCGTTCGATAATTTTCTGACTCCCGTGAACGGTTTCGCCGCTGATCGCGCCGGTGGTCATGAACTGGTGATGCGCTATAACTTCAAGCACAAGAAGAGCACAAGGTTGAACTGATCTTTATCTGGTGATCAAGAAAATAGGAGAAACCCCTGGCGTATCGTCAGGGGTTTTCTTTTGTCGCCCCATCTATTTAACATAATATAAATTATAAGAAGAAGGATGTAAAAGAAAAAGGGCAGCGGTATAAACAAGAAATTAGTTGACAGAAGACATCAACTCAGCTCAGCTCAGTACCTGAATGTTTTTGCAAGTAAAGCTTCGTGTCTGTGTCAAATGATTCCGATCAGAAAGTCATCAGCAAAGAATTAATCCATGTCCATTTGCAGGCGGTGAAGATTCCGGTACAATCCATCCGGAAGTTCGAGCAATTGTTCGTGTGTGCCTGATTCGCGTGCAACGCCACGTTCGAGTACGATGATCTGGTCGGCGCTGCGTATGGTAGATAATCGGTGTGCGATGACAATGGAAGTCCGGTTGCGCATGAGATTTTCGAGTGCCTGCTGGACCAGCGCCTCAGAGGCTGAATCGAGGGAGCTGGTGGCTTCATCGAGGATCAGGATGGCAGGATCCCGCAGGATCGCGCGCGCGATGGCGATCCGCTGACGCTGACCACCACTCAGTTTTACGCCACGTTCGCCGACGATGGTATCATATCCTTCCGGAAACGACACAATAAAATCATGGGCATTGGCCTGACGGGCAGCCTGTTCAATCTCTTCCTGGGCGGCATCCGGATTACCATAAGCGATATTTTCGCGGATGGTTCCTCCAAATAAAAGGACATCCTGGGGAACCATGGCCATCTGCGACCTCAGGGTTCCGAGTGTCATGGATCCGGCCGGACGTCCGTCGAAAAGAATAGTGCCGGCATCAGGTTCATAAAACCGGAGGATCAGCGCTGCAATGGTTGATTTTCCGGCACCGCTCGGCCCCACCAGCGCTACCTGCTGCCCGGCGCCGGCATGTAAGGATATATCGCGCAACACCGGAAACTCTTTTCTGCTGGGATAGCTGAACGCCACGTTCTTGAATGACAGGTCTCCGGTCAGTCTATCTGCCGGATCAATTTCTACACGTTGATCTTCAACATCTTCTGTAGTCTCTTTCAGGATCTCCCGCACCCGCTGTGTCGCACCCATCGTCTTTTGCAGGTTGCTGTACAGGTCGGCAAAACCGGCCATGCTCGCGCCTACAAACGAAGTGTATACAACAAAGGCAGTCAGATCTCCAAAAGACAGGGCGCCGGCCTGCATCAGGCCAACACCATACCAAACTACCAGTGTAATGGCTCCAAAGAGGCTGAATAACATCAAGGAGATGAAGAGTCCGCGGACCTTTCCGTTCCGCACGGATAGTTCGACCACCAAACGCAGGCTGCGTTCATATCGCCCGATCTCGAACCACTCATTCGAGAAGGCCTTGACATTGGCGATCCCCTGCAAACTTTCCTGGACGATGGTGTTGGAATCTGCCAGCCGGTCCTGAGCATCTCTGGATAGCCTGCGTATGTACTTTCCGAATATGACTGCGAAAACGACCACGACCGGAATCACAGATAACATGACCAGCGTCAGCTTCGGGGAAATAAAAAAGATCAGACCGATACCGATCAAAAGGGTCAGGATCCCGCGGATCAATTCTGCCAGCATGAATGTGACGGCATCCTGGATCTGAGAAAGGTCGCTGCTCAGTCGGCTGGACAGCTCCCCTACCCGTCTTTGGGCGAAAAAGTCCATAGACAATCGGATCAGACGCTGATAAACATTCTTTCTGAGGTCAGCGAGGGCGCGTCCCCCGACCTGCGTCAGCAGAAAAACCCTTAGAAAGGACAAGACGCCCTGTATCAGCAAAATCCCCACCATCCCCAGCGCGATGGTACCCGGCTGGATGGTGGCCTGGCCCTGTCGGATCGCATCCGCACTATCGATCAGTACTTTCAAAAAATAAGGAAATGCCAGCGTGGTCATACTCGACAGCCCGATGACCAAAAGCCCCAACATAAATGTGATCCGGTATGGTCTTAGATATGAAAAAATGAACAGGGCTTCGCGCCAGTTCTCTTTGTTGAGGGCGGCCTTGGGGATGTTGTCTCTCTGCTGCGCGCCGGGTCTGGCCATAAAAAGTAAATTGAATTCAGGCGCAAAGATAACCCTGACCGATCCTTTATCTATCATGGATTTGATAACCGGGTGCATTGTAAATTATGCACATGATTATGTCGCCCCACTATGGTAAGGGTTGGGGATTTTAAGGTAATTTAGTACCATGCAGCGTCGATTCTTTTTGAAGGTGGCTGGTTTGACCTTACCGCTCATGCCAAGGGCAGAAAAGTTATTGAATATCAATGGAAAACCTGATAAGGGCCCGATCGTCGTGTCGACCTGGGATTTTGGTCGCGAGGCGAACGCCGCATCATGGAAGATCCTGTCGGCCGGAGGCAGGGCGGTAGATGCCATTGAGGAAGGTGCCCATGTTCCCGAAAACGATCCAAAAAATCAGACCGTTGGTTACGGAGGACTACCTGACCGCGACGGAAGGGTCACACTCGATGCTTGTATCATGGATGAGAACGGAAATTGCGGCTCGGTCATGTGCCTGGAGTTCATCCGTCATCCGATCTCCGTGGCCCGGAAAGTCATGGAGAAGACGCCGCACATTGTACTTGTAGGTGACGGCGCCCTGAAATTTGCGCTGGAAAATGGATTTACGAAGGAAAACCTGCTCACCCCGGAAAGTGAAAGAGCCTGGCGCAAGTGGCTCAAAGAATCCAAATATGAGCCGCGGATCAATATCGAAAATGAGTCTTTGCGACAGCAGCCACCCATGCCTGGCGGGAAGGACAACCATGATACGATAGGCATGCTGGCCAGGGACTCCTCAGGAAACCTGAGTGGCGGCTGCACGACCAGCGGCATGGCCTTCAAGCTGCCCGGACGGGTCGGAGACTCCCCCATCATCGGTGCCGGACTATTAGGTCGGTGCAGCCACGGCCACCGGCGTTGGGGAAGAAGTCATTCGTTGTGTCGGGCCGCACCTGGTCGTGGAACTCATGCGTCAGGGTATGTCGCCGGAAAAAGCCTGTCGCAAGGCCGTAGAACGCATCGCCAACCGCGACCGGGAGAAGGCCAGGAACATCCAGGTTGGGTTCCTTGCACTGCACCGAAACGGCAGTTATGGTGGTTATGCGCTCCATAAAGGCTTTTCCTTTGCGGTCAGAAGTCAGCAGGAAGAACGCATCGTCAAGGCCGGACATCTTTTCGTCTGACCCAATGAATTATTCATCTAAAATACTGGAAATCATTGCTTATTGCATTGAAGCTTGTCAAATTGCTTCAAGTGCCGGTGCAGACAGGATCGAACTTTGTGACAATCCGGGTGACGGAGGTACAACGCCTTCTACCGGTATGGTATCAAAGGCCTTGGAGGTATCCGGTATTCCTGTGTTTCCAATGGTTCGTCCGCGTGGCGGTGACTTCCTATACTCCGAGTGGGAATTTGACATCATGGTCAGGGATGTCAGGGCGTTTCGCGCACTCGGCTGTAAGGGAGTTGTACTGGGTCATCTGACGATGGCCGGTGACGTGGACGAATATAGCATATCCAGGCTGGTGGAAGAAGCTGGTGAGATGGAGGTTACATTCCATCGGGCATTCGATCGTGTCAGAGATGCGGAGGATTCCCTGGAGGCCGTCATCCGTTGCGGTTGTAGCAGGATCCTGACCAGCGGCGGATTTCCAACCGCTCCGGAAGGACTGGATGTGATTCGTCAGTTACAGATCCAGGCTGCAGGCAGGATCATCATCATGCCGGGATCCGGCATCCGATCAGCAAACATCAAACGCATACTCGACTACACAGGATGCACAGAGATCCATAGCTCCGCCACACAATCAAAAGCCAGCGGAATGTCCTATCTAAATCCTTTAATGGGTGAGTCTCTGACCCATCCCATCCCTGACCCCGCTGAAGTCAGCCGGATGAAGTCTGCCATCATGGAATGATCAGATGGTGCAGCTTGCCCGACGCCTGTCTGAAGATCAACATCATCGTTTTTTTTATTAACTTTCGATCACGATGATGAGACGCCATAGAAAACCACTATCAATCCTGCTGCTCACCGGAATCGCAGTTTCAGGATATCTTTTCTTTTTTACAAGCCCTCCCGTCGATTTCAGTGCAGAGGTGAAACCCCTGCTGAATCGCAAATGCCTCAGCTGCCACGGAGGAGTCAAGAAAAAGGGAGATTACAGCCTGCTTTTCAGAGAAGAGGCCATGGGTACCGGCGCATCCGGCCGCCCGGCCATCATTCCGGGAGACCCTGAACACAGTGAGTTGTATCGCAGGCTCATTGAGCACGATCCTGAAGAGCGCATGCCCTACAAGGAGGAGCCCCTGAAAGAGGAGGAGATCGCCTTGCTCAAGAACTGGATCAGCCAGGGTGCGAAATGGGGTGAACACTGGGCCTACGCCCCCGTCAAGCCTCAGCGGGTACCATCACCCGGCGGTTATTTGTGGGGATTGATCCCGAACGGCAGTTCACGTTGGATCAGGAATGACATCGACCGGTTCATTCTGGAACAACAGATCGCCAATGGGCTCAAGCCATCACCGGAGTCTGACCGGAGGACGCTCGCCCGGCGACTGTCGCTTGATCTGACCGGTCTGCCTCTTTCTCCGGAAAGGATCGAGTCCTTTGTACAGGATGACCGTTCCGACGCTTACGAGCAACTCGTCGACAGCCTGCTTGCATCAACTGCTTATGGAGAGCGTTGGGCTTCGACGTGGATGGACCTGGCACGGTATGCTGACACGAAGGGTTACGAGCGGGACGACTCGAGGAACATATGGCGCTACCGTGATTATCTCATCAAAAGTTTCAACGAAGACAAGCCCTATGACAGATTTCTGACCGAACAGATGGCCGGGGATCTGCTCCCCGAGGCTACGGATGAACAACTTATTGCCACGGCCTTCCATCGGAACACGATGACGAACGACGAGGGTGGCACAGATAATGAGGAGTTCCGTACCGCGGCGGTGATCGATCGTGTAAATACAACCTGGGAAGTGATGCTGGGCACTAGTTTCGCCTGCGTTCAATGCCATAGTCATCCATACGATCCTTTCCGGCATGAAGAATACTATCGCTTCATGGCCTTCCTGAATGACACCCGGGATGAGGACACCTTTGCCGAATATCCATTGCTATTTGAATTTCGGGATGACGACAGTCTGCGTATGGAATTTGTCTCGAACTGGCTGCAGTCCAACGGATCACGGAGCGAAGCGACAGCATTCATAAAATTCCTGAAGACACGTCAGCCGGCCATGAATAGCCTCCGCTCAGATCGTTTCGTGAACAGCGAACTATCAGATACCAAGTGGTTGGTGATGCGTGCAAAGTCTTCTGCCAGGATCGGCCGCTTCGATCTGAACGGACGCGACCGCCTGCTGATCCGCTATGATTCAAGGATGAAAGATGGAAAACTCACGGTCAGGATGGATAGTGCCAATGGCCCGGCCATCGCCCTGATCGACGTGCCGGAAACAACCGGTGGATGGTTCCATCATGAAACAGCCATTGAACCGATCGGCGGCGTCCACGATGTATATCTGACCTATGACAACCGGAATCTCAAAAATCCCGATCAGAACGGCATCCGATTCGACTGGTTTTATTTCACAAACGCTTTGCCAGGTATAGGAAGACCCGGTTACGATTCCGCCGTCTCGGCCTACAAATACCTGCTGCAACAGGGCCGGGCCGTCACAACACCGATCCTGGTGGAAAATCCTCCCGCTTTTCATCGGCCCACCCATGTCTTCGAACGGGGAAATTGGCTGGTAGCAGGGACAAAGGTCAAGCCCGGTGTGCCTGCATCGCTCATTCCCATGCCCGGCGACGCCCCTTCAAACCGACTGGGTCTGGCCATGTGGATGGTCAGCAAGGATAATCCGCTCACGGCGCGGACAATGGTCAATCGACTTTGGGAGCAATTATTTGGGCAGGGACTTACAGAAACACTGGAAGACCTCGGCACACAGGGTATCCCGCCGACCCATCGCGCCCTGCTGGATCATCTTTCATGGACCTTCATGCATGATCACGGATGGAGCGTGAAGAAGACGATCCGTGACATGGTCTTGTCGGCCACCTACAGACAATCTTCCCGGGTTACGCCTGAGGAGCGGGAAAAGGATCCATTCAACCGCTGGTATGCCCGCGGACCAAGGGTAAGGCTCAGTGCAGAACAGATCCGCGATCAGGCGCTGGCTGTAGGAGGTCTCCTGAGTGGGAAGATGTTTGGGCGCAGTGTCATGCCCTACCAGCCGGAGGGTGTCTGGCAATCGCCTTACAATGGTCAGACATGGAATCTCAGTCCTGGCGAAGACAGGCATCGGAGAGCAGTATATACCTACATCAAGCGGACAGGCCCCTACCCTTCCATGATCAATTTCGACGGGACGGCCCGGGAAGTCTGTCTGTCACGCCGCATTCGTACCAATACCCCATTGCAGGCGCTGACCACGCTCAACGACCCTGCATTTGTGGAGGCTGCAAGAAGTCTGGCCATCCGACTTCGAAAGCGACTGGGTGACCGGCCGACGGCCATTATTTCCGCCGCCTACCGAGAGGCCATGGGTTGCGAGATCGATCCGGACAGGCTGCGCGTTTTCATCGCCCTGCATGACCGGGCACTTCAGGTCTATATGAAAGATCCTGAAAAGACCTGCGAGATGGTGGGGGTTCAGGATGAAAACAACATCCCATCTGTGGCGGCCCTGACGGTCACCTGCAATGCCATGCTCAACATGGACGAATTCCTTACCAAAAACTGATCAAACGGAGCCGATGAACGCGATGGACAGACTTAAACAGGAGGCCTTGCACAGACAGCTGGAGCTGACCACCCGCAGACATTTCCTGAAGGAATGCAGGACCGGTATCGGTATGATGGGCCTTGGATCTTTGCTGGGCGGATGCGACTGGCTGGGAGGAAAGGGAAAACCAACTTCATCCGGTTCGGTTATTGGTTCTGCCCATCCCATGGCACCCAGGACACCACATTTCGCTCCGCGTGCCCGATCGGTCATTTATCTCCACATGGCCGGAGCGCCATCCCAGCTGGAACTGTTCGACTACAAACCGGAGCTGACCAAACTTAACGGCCAGGAATGTCCGCCATCTCTGCTGGAAGGAAAGAAATTCGCCTTCATTCGCGGTGTCCCCAAGATGTTGGGCCCGCAGGCAGGCTTTAGCCAATATGGAGAAAGCGGTCTTTGGCTATCGGACCTTCTCCCCCATTTCAGGCAAATCGCAGATGACGTCACCGTGATCAAAACCGTAAATACGGATCAGTTCAATCACGGCCCGGCTCAGCTGCTGATGCATTGCGGCACACCCAGGCTCGGACGTCCGTCCATGGGCGCCTGGGTTTCTTATGGCCTTGGTACGGAGAACAGCAATCTACCGGGGTTCATCGTCCTTACTTCGGGAGGCAAGAATCCGGATGCCGGGAAGAGCGTATGGGGCAGTGGGTTCCTCCCCTCCGTCTACCAGGGTGTCCAGTGCCGTTCGGAGGGCGAGCCGGTATTGTTCCTGGAAGATCCTGCGGGAATGGATCGCGACCTTTGGAAAGCCACCATTGAAAGCATCGGTGAAATCAACCGCCTGACACATGAGCAACTGGGAGACCCCGAAACGCTTTCACGCATCGCGCAATACGAGATGGCCTACAAGATGCAGACGGCCGTACCGGAAGTGATGAATATCAATGACGAACCGGCATACATTCATGAGCTTTATGGAACACAGCCCGGCAAGACCTCACTCGCCAACAACATACTCCTGGCCCGGAAACTGGTCGAAAAGGGTGTGCGTTTCGTGCAGATCTTCGATTGGGGATGGGATATGCATGGTACAGGTCCTGATGGTTCCCTGGACATAGGCCTGGTCAACAAAACACGTCAGGTAGACCGCGCCATGACAGCCCTGGTGCTGGATCTGAAGCAGCGCGGACTCCTGGATGAAACCCTGGTCGTTTGGGGCGGGGAATTCGGCCGGACACCGATGCAGGAGAACCGGGAGGGCAAACAGAATCCCTACACCGGAAGAGACCATCACTCAGAGGCCTTTTGTATGTGGATGGCCGGGGGCGGTGTCAAGGGTGGGCACACCCACGGCGAAACGGACGAGATCGGATACGCTGCCGTAAAGGACAAAGTGTCTGTATATGATATTCAGGCCACCATACTGAACCAGCTGGGATTCGACCATGAAAAGTTGACCTACGACTTTCAGGGCAGGCCATTCAGGCTTACCGATGTCCACGGATCGGTCATTCGGGATATCATCGCCTAGCCATCCTTCCGTTTCGGTCAAAACCTCAAGACAACCTTTCCATGTTCATTGCATCCCTGCTTGGTAATCTACATCCGGCCATTGTCCACCTCCCGATCGGCATCCTCTTACTCGCCGGCCTCCTGGAATGGATGATGATCTTTCGTCGTTTTCGTTCCCACGCCCCGCTCATCCCGCTGATCACTGCCATTGGTGCACTGGCAGCCATCCTGGCATGCATCACCGGACTGACCCTCGAAGCTACCGGAGATTACAATGGCGAAGCCGTGGACAGGCACAAATGGGCGGGGTTGAGCACCGCGCTGATCGCCAGTGTCTATTTTGTGGTCAGACGCAAGGGTGGACATTTCGAAAGATATCCTAACCGCGCTCGGTGGGGATCCTTGCTCATGCTCGCTTCCGTGACGATCACCGGACACTGGGGTGGAGACCTGACACACGGATACGGGTTTCTGTGGAAGGGAGTTATAAGTGCGGGGAGCAACGTAACCGGAGATGCATCCGCAGAGTTCCGACCGGTCGCTGATGTGATGCAGGCCCGGGCTTGGCCCGACCTGGTTTCACAGGTCATGCAGGCAAAATGTGTCAGTTGCCATGGTCCTTCGAAACAGAAGGGGGGATTGAGGCTGGATGATCCTGAACATATGCTCAAGGGGGGAAAGAACGGCCGGGTGATATCGCCTGGTTATGCTGACCAGAGTGAAATTTTCAAGCGCATCATGCTGCCGCCTGAGGATGAATATCATATGCCCCCGGAGGATAAGCCTCAGCTCAGCAGTCAGGACCGTATCCTGATCGAATGGTGGATTGCCAACGGAGCCGATCTCAAGCGAAAAGTTTCCGAAATCGGGATCGATGACAGCACCCTCGCCGTACTGAAAAGCTACGAGGCCGGCCAACAGGGCGTCGCCCAGGTGGAGTCAGCACCCATCATTCCGGTCGATCCGGTGGCTAAGGCAGACCCCGCTGTAATTGAATCCATCCGCAACCAGGGCGTGGTCATCCTGCCGGTCGACCCTTCCAACGGATACCTGACGGCAAATTTCGTTAACGCGCAGCGCCCGTCAGACAGCCTGCTCAAGTTGTTGGAGCCGCTGGCAGACCAGCTGATCTGGCTGAAGTTAAGCGGCTCAGATCTGACGGATGCGGGTTGCGAGACCATCGCCCGGCTCAAGCGCTTGACCAGATTACAGATCGATCATACCCGCATTACGGATGCCGGACTCAAATCACTGCTGTCACTGGATCAACTACAGAAACTAAATCTGTCCGGAGACAGCGTCTCTGTACAGGGACTTAAACAGCTGGTAGTACTCAAGGCATTGAGATCCCTGAACCTGTGGCAGACACGTGTGGGGCAGGCGGAGTTGGCGGATCTCATAAGATCGCTACCCTCCGTCCGCATTGATACCGGAGGGTACCAGCTGCCTTTCCTGCCATCCGATACGATGATCGTGAAGGATACCCGCAAGAAATAGTCATTTCAGCGGGACGATATGCTTCGCTCGTAGGCTTGCAGCAATTGGATCTGATTTCGGGCCCGCATCAGGTTATGGCCTTCATATCGCGCGCCATAGTATATATCACGATTCAGGTGATCGGTCAGGAAGCGAAGCGCCTGCATGTAGATCATGAAGCTGCCGGCATAATCCACCAGTTCAACCTCCCGTGGCGTCAGCAACGCGTGCATTCGGATCAGGTAGCCTTCGCGAATGGCCTCCAGGTATTCGCTCCGCACCACCACCTGATCAAGATCGGTCTCCTCCTCACTCGCTGGTGAAAGATAGGTGCGATACATGTCACCCAGGTCACTCACATGATATCCGGGCATGACCGTATCCAGGTCGATCACACAGATGCCTTTTTCGTTGGGATCAAAAAGGACATTGGAGATTTTGGTATCGTGGTGCGTGACCCGTAACCTGCAGGATGGATCGTGGATCATCGAGGCGTAAGTCCTGACGATGTCTTCCCGTTCAGCCAGCCATTTGATGTCAGCGGAGGTTTCACGGATCCTGGCTGGATCTCCATGGTTTGCGGCCTCCCCGAACTGCTCCCATCTAAAGAGCAGGTCGTGAAACCGCGGGATCGTCTGGCGCAAAGTAGTGGCATCGAAACCGGTAAAGGCCGCCGTGAAACTACCGAATTGAGAGGCCGCCTCGAATGCCTGGCTTGGTGAGGTGCAGACACTCACGGCATGGCTGTCCGGAACAAAGGGGGAAAGCCGGAAATAATTCCCTTCATGGATGAGGTAGTCCTCTCCCGCAGATGTCTGTAGCGGAAACGGAATGAAATAATCCGATCCCCGTTCCGAAAGAAAGGCCTGCATACGGCCTAAATTCCATGCAATGTCCTCCGGGACCCTGAAAACACCCTTATTCAAGTGCTGCAAGATATATGCAGGCTTACCATGCTGATTACGAACAACATATGTGCCGTGGATAAGTCCCGCTCCGATGGGCTCGACCGAGTGTAAGTTCGCGTTGACGCCAAAAGACGGGAGCAGCTGAAGAAGTACTGTGCTTTCCATGCCAAATTAATAAAGGAGTCTGACCTTAATGGTTTCCGGTACCTCCTTGAGCAGTTTAAGGGCGGCGGTGGACAGTTTTTTATCTACATCCAGCACCACATATCCGATCTCATCGTTGGTCTTCAGATACTGACCCAGGATGTTGATCTTGTTTCTGGACAGGCTCAGGTTGATCTCGGATAGCACACCCGGCACGTTTCGGTGAATGTGCAGGATTCGGTGAGCACCCTCATGCGGCGGCAGGCTCAGCGAGGGGACAGAGTGAGATCCGGTGGACATTCCCTTTTCCAGATATTGCAAAAGTTTCTGACTCACATCCTGACCGATATTCTGCTGAGCTTCTTCAGTGGATCCTCCGATATGCGGGGTCAGGATCACGTTGGGGGCATGCTGAAGCGGCGTTTCAAAGCGGTCTCCATTCTTTTCAGGCTCCCAGGGGAACACATCGATGGCAGCACCGGAGAGCGCACCATCGTCGAGGGCCTTGCGCAAGGCTTCGAGGTCGACGACTTCTCCGCGGGCATAATTCAGCAGAATGCTTCCCTTTTTGAAGTGCTTGATGATACTTTTATTGATCAGATTCTTCGTCTGGGACGTTTCTGGCACGTGCAGCGTGATGATGTCCGAAGAGGATACCAGTTCCTTGAGCGACCTGGTGGATTCGGCGTTTCCAAGTGGCAGACGGGTCACTACATCGTAGAAGCGCACTTTCATGCCAATGGCTTCCGCCAGCACACTGACCTGGGATCCGATGTTTCCGTATCCTACGATGCCGATGGTTTTTCCCCGCAATTCGTAACTGCCCTTGGCTTCCTTCATCCAGATGCCATCGTGTGCGGCCCTGTTTTTGTCAGGAATGCGACGAATGAGCATGATAGAGAGTCCGATGACAAGTTCTGCCACGGATCTGGTATTGCTGTATGGTGCGTTGAAAACAGCGACGCCATGCTGGGTAGCTGCCCTCAGATCGACCTGGTTGACACCGATGCAGAAACAACCGATGGCCTGGAGTTTCCGTGCATGGGCAAGCACATGGGCGGTGACCTGTGTCTTGGAACGGATGCCGAGCAGGTGAACGTCTCCGATCTCCCCGATCAGCTCCTCCTCACCCAGTGCCCCTGAAACCCGTCTGATATCAGCATATCCGGCGTCCTTAAGCTGTCTGACCGCTGCGTCGCTGATGTTCTCAAGTAGCAGGATGCGGATCTTCTCCTTCGGGTAGCTCGTATCTTTTCGGTCGCTCATGTGCTTTTTACGATGATTTTTAGCGAAAGTAATAACTTTATCCCTTTGCTAACAGTAGACGGTGTCATAGGAATGCAATATCCTTACTCTATCATATTGGCTTTCTCCCTGTTATTCGCCTGCAAATCCGATCGAACTGCCGACATGGAACCGTTAACGGAAACGCCACCGGTGGTAAGTTGTTCGGACAGATCGCTTACTGCTGACCGTGACAGAAGATCGGCCAGGAAGATCGCCGGAGCGGCTGCACATTATTACGATCATGTCCTGTCCAGTTCCGGATTTAATGGAGGTATGCTGGTATCCTTCAAAGGGTGCATCATTTATGAGAAATACAG
The DNA here is from genome assembly GCA_021299955.1 of Chitinophagaceae bacterium. Classification (GTDB taxonomy): domain Bacteria; phylum Bacteroidota; class Bacteroidia; order Chitinophagales; family Chitinophagaceae; genus Pollutibacter. The sequence continues at coordinate 21,038 of JAJTFQ010000015.1, read as the reverse complement.
GGGACGGGAGCACCTCACCGGCGGTCCGTTGATGGACAGCACCAGCGCCCTTCACCTGGCTTCCGTCAGCAAAACGTTCACCGGTATGGCGATCGTAAAGCTGAGCGACGAGGGCAAATTGAACCTGGATGATGCGGTAACAAGGTACCTTCCGGAGTTTCCTTTAACGGAAGTGACGGTCAGGCACCTGCTGAATCATCGAAGCGGGTTGCCCAACTATGTACATTTCATGGAATCCATCGGATGGGACAGGCGTGTTTTCGTGCGAAATGTAGATATCCTGAACACCATCAGGGATCATCGACGCAAACTGGACATCGGAAGGCCTGACAGGCGGTTCAATTACAGCAATACCAATTACGCCCTGCTGGCATTGATCGTGGAAAGGGTTTCAGGAATGTCCTTTCCCGCCTTTATGCGTGAGGTATTTTTCCAACCCCTGGGCATGAAAGATACCTATGTGTATACGTCCGTTCACCAGGCCACGGCGGTACCATCTTTCAATGTCTATGGCCGGATGGAACCCATGATGTTCCTGGACCAGGTATATGGCGACAAGAACATTTACAGTACACCCCGTGATCTGCTCAAGTGGGATCAGGCGCTATATGATGGAAAGCTGTTTTCCGCCAAATCCCTTGAGCAGGCCTACAGCGGCTATAGTTTCGAGCGTCGAGGGACCCGTAACTATGGATTGGGATGGCGATTGATCGACCATGGTGGCGGCAGGAAGATCATCTATCACAACGGATGGTGGCATGGCAACAATACTGTTTTCTCAAGGTTCCCATTGGATTCTGCAACCGTGATCGTACTTGGGAATCGGTATAACAGGCGCATCTACGATGTAAAAAGGATCTACACAGAGTTCCCGGGATACGGATATGCCATGGAAGACCCGGAGTGATCGCAAACGATAAGTGCACACCTATGATTATCCCATCGATGCAGACAGACATTCGGGAGGCGGCCGCGCTTCTGATGCCCCGTGGTGAGGATGTCCATAAGGGTGACATGGGGCATGCCGCCCTGCTGGCAGGATCATGGGGCATGCTTGGGGCAGCCATCCTGTCGGCCAGGGGATGTCTTAGGTGCGGACCCGGTAAATTGACCATATTTTCGGAACCGGCATCATATCCGGTGCTGCAACAGTCGATTCCGGAAGCCGTTTTTCAGATTGCTGATTTCAGGGAGTGGAAAATCCGGCTTGCTGAAAGACATTACAATGCCGTTGCCTATGGGCCCGGTATCGGATGGCCTGATGATCATTTAGAATTGCTCGGCGCATTGTTCAATTGCGGATGTCCGCTGGTGCTCGATGCCGATGGGCTCAACCAGCTGGCGAGATCCAAACATACATTGTTGTCGAAACTGCCGCCGCTTACAATCCTTACGCCACATGCTGAGGAATACCGGCGACTTTTCGCTGGGATGGATGACCCGGCGGAGGTTGCACGATGTTACGGGATCATCCTGGTGATGAAAGGAAGGAACAGCAGGGTTATTGCTCCCGACGGAACGATCTATATAAATATGTCCGGAAATCCGGGGATGGCGACAGCGGGGTCAGGAGATGTACTCACAGGCATGATCCTGGGGTTATTGGCCAGGGGTTACGATCCTTTGTCGGCCGCACGACTCGGGGTTTTTCTGCATGGACGGGCGGGAGATCTCGCATCGGATCGTTTTGGAGAGGAATCCCTGACGGCAGGAGACCTGCCAACTTTCATAGGTCAAACATACAAAGAATTGACTGACACGCTAAAATAGATGTCAGACGATTGTGAATTTAGGCTGAATAGCCTATTTTTGCCGCCTTATTGTTAAAGATAGATACCCGCTGAAGGTAAGTCTGTTCATTATAAAACCGTTTATGAGTAACATTATCTATTTGATTCCCGCCATGGGTGTGCTCGGACTGGTGTACACGCTTTGGAAATTCAACTGGGTATCCAAACAGGATGCCGGCAATGATCGGATGAAGGAGATCAGCACCTACATCGCAGAAGGAGCCATGGCCTTTCTCAGGGCTGAGTGGAGGATCCTCGGATATTTCGTGGCGTTGGTTTCTGTATTGCTGGCCGTCATGGCCATGGCGAATCCCACTTCGCACTGGTCCATCTCCATTGCATTCATCATCGGTGCCGTTTTTAGTGCAACCGCTGGCTACATCGGCATGAAAGTGGCCACACGGGCAAATGTGAGAACAGCACATGCCGCGCGTACCAGTTTGAGTCGCGCCCTGCAGGTATCCTTCACCGGAGGTGCAGTTATGGGACTTGGTGTGGCTGGTTTGGCCGTACTGGGCCTCGGCGGACTGTTCATCATCCTGAAGATGATCTTCGCTCCTGATGCCCCGGTGAACTCACACGAGATGTTGCAAACGATCGAGGTGCTGACCGGCTTTTCACTTGGAGCGGAATCGATTGCGCTCTTCGCACGTGTAGGCGGAGGAATCTACACCAAAGCTGCTGACGTAGGCGCCGACCTCGTGGGTAAGGTAGAAGCCGGAATTCCGGAAGACGACCCCAGGAATCCTGCAACCATTGCGGACAACGTAGGTGACAATGTTGGAGACGTAGCCGGTATGGGTGCAGATCTTTTCGGTTCTTATGTTGCCACCGTACTCGCCACCATGGTACTTGGTCAGGAAACCATTTCCAATGATGAGTTTGGTGGTATGGCCCCCATTCTGCTCCCCATGCTGATTGCCGGATTGGGCATCATCTTCTCCATCATCGGCACGTGGTTCGTAAAAGTCAGCGACAGCGCGGGCATCAATACTTCCAGTGTTCAGAAGGCCCTGAACCTTGGAAACTGGGGTTCGATCGTGCTGACTGCTGTGGCTTCTGTAGCACTGGTCAATTATCTGATGCCGGAAACCATGATGTTGCGTGATGAGGAGTTCACCAAATGGGGTGTGCTCGGCGCGATCGCCGTAGGCCTCGTGGTGGGTACACTCATGAGCATCATCACCGAATACTACACGGCCATGGGCAAGCGTCCGGTGCTTTCCATCGTTCGCCAGTCCGGTACCGGCCATGCAACCAACGTCATTGGCGGTTTGGCTGTGGGGATGGAATCTACCTTCCTCCCGATCCTGGTACTTGCCGGAGGCATTTGGGGATCATTCGAATGCGCAGGACTCTATGGTGTGGCCATTGCGGCCGCAGGCATGATGGCGACCACCGCTATGCAACTGGCGATCGATGCCTTCGGCCCCATCGCCGATAACGCAGGTGGAATCGCAGAAATGAGTGAGCTTCCCAAGGAAGTACGCGAAAAAACCGATGTCCTCGATGCTGTAGGAAATACGACCGCCGCAACGGGTAAAGGATTCGCCATCGCCTCCGCTGCACTCACGGCACTCGCCTTGTTCGCTGCATTCGTTGGCGTCGCCAAGATCGACGGCATTGATATCTATAAGGCAGATGTTCTTGCCTGCCTCTTTGTGGGTGCCATGGTACCATTCATCTTCTCTGCACTGGCCATTCGTGCCGTGGGTGAAGCTGCCATGGCCATGGTTGAAGAAGTACGTCGCCAGTTCCGTACCATCCCCGGCATCATGGAAGGTAAGGGCAAGCCCGAATATGACAAATGCGTGGCCATCTCCACCGAAGCATCGATCAAGAAGATGATGCTGCCCGGTGCGATCGCCATCGTATCCCCCATCATTGTCGGATTCCTCATGGGTCCCGAAGCACTAGGCGGATTCCTCGCTGGCGCCACTGTCAGTGGTGTGCTGATGGGTATGTTCCAGAACAATGCCGGCGGTGCATGGGATAACGCCAAGAAATCATTCGAAAAGGGTGTTGAGATCAACGGTGAGATCTTTTATAAGAAGTCCGAACCGCACAAGGCCTCCGTTACCGGTGACACCGTCGGAGACCCCTTCAAGGATACCTCCGGTCCCTCTATGAATATCCTGATCAAACTGATGTCCATTGTATCCCTGGTGATTGCTCCCACACTCGCTCAGATGGGCGGCCAGCAAGATACCGATACAGTAAAACGCATCGAGATCAAATCAGAACATGTGAATAAGGTTGCAGAAAACAGCAATACAACCTATCGAGTGAATTGATCGATATCATCTACTTCTTTGAAAGGCCGTGAGACTAGATCTCCGGCCTTTTTTTATGAGGTCTGAGTGATGGTGCCCCATGTATGCGACGGTAAAACTGACTGATGGGTATCACCCCAAAGAGAAAATTGTAGCCCTTTGTAACAGATCACAACTGATAGATCATCGCATATGCAATCGTGCAGATAAAATGGACGCAGGTGAAATGTAACAGGCACATCCCCAGAGATGCAAGTTCAAAACATATATGATGTAATCTTCGGGATAGCGCGCGTTGATAAGAACGAGACCCGGAGCTACACCGCGTATGTTCCAGTGGATGCTGAACGGACAGAAAGCTACAGCGGGATAGCGGGTGCTAAACAAATAAGGAGGGCGCGTAACTAAACGATCTTTGCAACAGCTCCACGAAACTACCAGACATTCCGGGGGCACATATCTGCATACCGGTTGTTCAGCAGAAATCCAAGTACGATCTCGTGGGATCCTCTGTGCATGGTACCTAAAAGGTAGCGGGAGTTGTTCAGATCGTAGGAATAGCTCACGTTGAAAGATTGTGAGACGTTAACACCTGCCATTCCGGCAAAGCCCTCAGAGCGACGGAAACTACCACCGATCCACAACCTGTCTCGATACTGAGCCTTCAGATTGACGTCGAGTGCCATCGGCATAGAGGCAATGTACCTGGTCATGACAGAAGGCAGCAGGGTGATATCATCTGACAGGAAGAATCTGTAACCTGCGGTAGCAATCAAGTGCGGGACGGTCGTCGATTTGTACAGACTATTGTCCACAAGATTGAAATCCGTGGGAATCACCTGTTGAGCGGAGAGACCAACGAAATAATCTGCGCCGTAGAGCCAGAGGCCTACATTCAACTCAGGCCTTGTTTTACGGATCTCTCCGGTTCCGGATCCGATGGCCGGATCGATGGGATTGGCGAGGGTGATCTTGGATCTGTCCACGTTGGTATTGGACACACCGGCACCGAAGCCAGCGGCCAGTGTTGTCCTAAGTCCTAGCGGCAGGTGGTAGGCATATGTTGCGTTGATGCTGAATCTGTTGATGTAACCTGTCCTATAGTTCATCATGGTCATTCCGACGCCATGGTGTGCCGGCGCTGTCTGATACTCGGTCCAGTATTGCTTTCCCCGAGGGTTCTCTCCCTTCATGTCGAAGGATGTGGCCGTCGTCCTGAAATCGGGCTTTCCGATGGGTGCGTGGACAGTAGCGTAGAAGGTGGATGGTGCTCCATCGATGCCTACCCACTGATTCCTGGAACTCAGTTTAACATCTGTGTAGTTCTCAATTCCGGAAATAGCCGGATTCAGAACATAGTTATTGAGAATATACTGCGTATAATGCGGCCTCTGCTGTGCAAAGGTGTTGATCGTAGCGGATAGGTACATCAAGACAAGGATCGAGAAATTGCGCATCTGTTCATTTTTATTCAGAATCCTACCATGATCAGGCATCGGGGCCTTCCATGGGTCGGCTGCTTCCCGGGCTCTGCGCCCAAAATAGCAGAGAAATATAAAAATACGATTTATAGGCGACCATGAAAGAGGACAACCAGTTATCTCGCCCGAATTCCATGCCAAAATTGATTGGTATGGCGTTTTTTTTCTCATGGTCGTCATTATCTGAGAATCGTCACATAGCCTGCCACCATCGGACGTCCATTTTTAGGGTCTATGACATAGTAGTAAGTGCCTGCGGGCAGGGGTTTACCTTGCCATGTGCCATCCCAGGGCGTGATATAATTTACAGATCGATGGATCAGTTGCCCTTTCGTGCTATACAATTCAACGATCGCCCCCGGATATTTTTCCAAATGCCTGATGATCCACTGGTCGTTGTATCCGTCACCATTTGGAGTGAATGTATTGGGGATGACAGGCTTGAGCAGGACAAGTACCTGGATCTCATCATTGCTCCGGCAGCCATCCGCGGAAATTGCGGTCAATAGATAGCGAGTATCTTCCAGTGGACTTGCCAATGGGTTCAAGATCAATGGATTGTCCAATCCAATGGAAGGTGTCCAGGTAAAGGAAAGCTGGTTGCCGGATGCAGTGGCATTTAACCGAATGCTGCTGCCCTCCAGTACGGTTCGGTCCGGTCCGGCATCCACAACCGGCGTCGGATATACCCGCAGAGCGCTCACGGCAAAGGCTGTACAGCCTGAGGAAGCTGTGTAGGTATATCTGATGGAATGCAAACCAGGGCCTGCTGAGGCCGGATTGAAGAATCCATTTGGTGATATCCCTGGTCCGGTGAACGCAAATGATCCAGTTAATCCGGCAGTCTCCCTGGCTCTTGAAAACACCGGAAAGGTGGGGAGTTCCTGGCAAACCGGCGCCAGGGGTTCCAACAGCACCTGGGGGCTGGCGTTGATCGCAATATCTTTGTTTACCTCATTAAAACAACTTGTGCCTGAATAAGCCAGCACGCTGATTCGATAGGTTTTTGTGGCTGGTTGTCCGAAATCCGGATATCTGCGCGCATAGACCTTACCCGGAAATGGATCTTCGTCGATGGTCGTATCCAACGGATTGTTGATGGCATCCCAGCGAATGATCAGCCTTGTGATCTTGCCGAAGTCAACCGAAGAAGTATTTCGTATGGACAAGTCTCGGTTACTGCAGATCGGTGCCGGAGTGACGATATCAAAGGATGCGGACGGAATGGCGCCATTGACGGTGAAGGTCTTGACGATCGTATCCCGGCAACCTGCCGGGGTGGTCACGACCAGACCGACAGGGTATGTCCCCACCGCAAGTACACTGAAGATCGGATCCCTGAGGGCAGAATTCACGGGTGGGATGTTGAACCCCCAACGATAGGTGAAGCCGGTATTGCCACCACCTGCTACGTAACTGCTATCATAGAATCTGGCCTCCGTATCATTTACACAGACTTCGGGTACGATGAAATTGGCTACCGGACGCGGGTTTACGACCAGTTCGCGGGTTTCCGTCATGCTGAGACAGCCGGTATTTGTGCGGAGTGCCAATGAAACCGGATAGGTGCCTGGTGTTCCGAAAACCGTCCTGAGTGGCCCCCTTCCGCTGACCGAGTCGATCGCGCTATTTCCTATCGTCCAGTACCAGGTGGAAATCGGCTCACCGAAGGTCTGGCTGATATCCCGAATGGATATCTCACCACGCTCGCAGGCGGGAGCAGAGAAGTCGATGGAAGCCACTGGCTTTGCCGACAGGGCAACCGGTTTTTGTGCTGTGTCTGAGACACATCCAATATCTGTCACCGCAACAAGCCGTATGGCCTGCGTGCCGCTACCCTGAAACCTGACGACAGGATGCTGCACAGTGGTGCTGCCACTCGTACCAAGTATCCAGTTCCATCGAATGACCTGTCTGCCTCCCGTCTGGCCTGTGAGGTCCGTAAACCTGACACTATCCGCAAAACAGCCGGTGGAGGTGAATGAAAAATCAGCCTTAGGCCGCTCAAATACTTCCAGGTCGTAATCAATGTCCTGAAGGTTTCCGCACCCGTCGGATGTGGGATTGTTTGTCGTCACCCGTACCGGAATGATCCCCAACTGGGATACCCGCAGGGTCTTTCGCAGTCTATACCTATAAAGCCGTTTCCCATCCTGGACCCAGCTGCTGTCGTGCAGAGGGCTTGTGACCGTCGTATCCAGCGGGATGTCCGGCGCATACCATCTCATTTGGGTGGGTTGATACGACAAGACGATGGACATACCAAATGGGGAATTGCGACAGGTGGCAGGAAAGTTGACGGTTGAAAGCAGGTTTTCGAGTTGAATGAACTGTGACAGGTCGCGCACATTGGTGCCGGCGTTGTAGCCGTATGATTCCACGCTGCCGTATCCATAGGCGATGGCGCTGAATGGCGAATCTGCGCGCAGGTTTTGTACGGGATTTGTTTGGGAAAGCGTGCTGACATCTTCCTGCAGATAAGAATAGATAGTTCCGGGAATGGTGCGGAACGTGCCTGTCGGCAATGATCCGTTGATCCTGAAGGAGGAAGATTCACTGGTCTTTATGATGATATTCAGGTAACACCGGTTAACATTGGATTGACCGGGCGGCACCCAATTTTGCCGGGCCGAAAAAACCGTGATGTTATTGATGGTCTGTTCTACGGGGTTGAGGATGACCATCTCGGGGTCGCTTGGAAACGGACAGGACTGGTTTTGATAACAATTGAATGGGTTGCGGGTATCGCAGGAAAGACTGGTCATGTACTGCACGACGGAGATGGGGGCACCCTCAGACTCGATCAACATCGGCTGATTGGAACGAATTTCATAGTATCCAGCAGGGGACAAAGCGGTCAACTGCGTGCGGAGACCGTTTTCTGTCTTAAAAATCCGTGGATTGGGCTCGTTGATAAACACCCGGATGATATCATATGGCTTGGTGATGAAGGGCGAGGTAAGAAAGGTCTTGCCCCATGCTTTTACCGGGAAGAGTTGTTGCAACAGATTGTCACCACCGCTGGGACTATTACAATCGAAGGCCGACCAGGTGGTGCTGGAAAAGACGGCGATGGGTTTGCAGCTTCCGTTGGAAGAGGCGATGGACCTAACCTTTGTGCCGGAGATGTCTGCATCTTTTGTGAACTGGATCTGGTAAACATCGCCCGGATTGGCCAGGGTCACCCTGATGGTATCACCCGGGTTTCTGTTGCCGTTCCGGCTTCGGGCCACCGTAATGATCTCTACAGTGGTATTTGCGTCAGGACCTACGACCGTGACCTGCCCAAAGCCACTGTTGTTTCCTGATGCACCAACACTTCCATAACTTGGTACGATGTATTCCTTGCCGAGTACGTTTACGGGCAGGGCCAGCATGGCACCTGATCGGGCGGCATTGATGATGTGCGCATATACGACCACCGGCTGATCGGATATGATCTGAATCCCGGAATTGGTTTGGATGCCTTCCGAAAGCGTATTTACGATGCCGAGATTGGGCGCATCTCCAGCGGCATTTGGTCCGATGAATTTCCTGGTGACTGTATTCGCGGTGACCGTGAATGGGATGGTGCGACTTCCAACACGGATATTTCCGGAGGCGTTTACATCAGAGGTGATGTAAATACCCATCGCCGAATTGGTCCCATCGACATGATCGGGATAGACGATCCAGAAATTTTTCCCCTTGTTGGAAAAATCCTGAGCTTCAGAACCAAGGGCAACGAGCAGAAAAAGCACCGCCATTGCAAGCCGACAAAGATCATCCTTCAAGGCGATGCGTTTTTTCATAAACGTCAAATTCGTACTGCGCATTTCATCCATACTGAATTTGGGTCTGCGGTCTTAGGTCATCAATCGTGCTCATGTTCGGCCAACCATTGCCTGACCATCCGAGGTCCGGCACATAAGACAAAGTCGAGCATGCTCAGGTTGGGTGAAAAGGTGATCTTTTCCTGAAATACCTGGACATATGCAGGAAACGGGCCAAAACGGGGGTCTTGAAAATCCTGCGGCGCAGGCCACGCTTCATTCTGATCATGAACCGGTGCCTCCAGAGATAGAATATGCTTCGATTCCTGAATGATATCGGGCATGGAAAGTCCCGAGTGTCTGAACAGAAATTGCAAACACTGAAGATTCCAATCCGCCAGTCGCTCGGGCGGTGAGAAGTAAATGCTTTGCAGTCCAGGACTCAGATATTCGAACCAGGGTGCACGACCATAGGCCGTGCAGATGGCTCTCCAGTGGTGAATATTCCAGGGTTGACGGTCATCGATCAAAGCATCACGATAGGCACCGCGGAATCCTCTCCCACCCCGGATCGGAACAGATAAGGTGTGCATACCCTGCGCATCAGCAATGATGCATCGATTCCGAAAACTCATCTTCTCAAATGGCCTGTCCAGTTGAAAGTCAAGGCTACGATACCTGAACATGCTCCTAAATAAGGAGATGGATGGCATATAATGCAATGGCATGACCCCTATTCCTTCAATCATCGGCAAACTGATTGTTCAGCACACATAATGCGGTGTCAATGTAGATCGGTATGTCCCTGACAAGGGCGTTGAGAAGTTATTTGACAGCCTGGAGCATGTAAAGGTTGCGCAGGATCCGATCATTCACAAAAACAATTTAGACTCCGCCATCTATGCGTAACTTTAAGATACAAATCTTTCATACATGTCTCTTCTGCGTCTTTTCAAGGTCTCTTGCCTGTTCATCCTGATTTCGTGTAACAAACCTATCGTTCGGGAGCCCGAATTCACCGGAACACGAAATATCTCACTGGGCAAGCTGGGGCTGAAGAGCAGCGAACTTGACATGGAACTTGGTTTCTACAACCCCAATCGGTTCGGTCTGACCCTTGAAAGATTCGATCTCGATGTTTACATGAATGGCGATCATTTGGGCAAAGCCCGCGATATTCGGGCCACTGAGATCCCCGGGACCGACACCTTCCATGTACCGGTGCGTATGGAAGTGGGTATGAAGACCATCCTCAGCCAGGGACTCAATTTGGGAATGAACCGGGAGGCTGATATTCGGATCAAAGGGACGGCGAGGCTGAGCAAGGGTAAAAATGCTGCTATCTCATGGCAGGTGCCGGTGGATTACAAGACGCGATATCGCATCAAGTAATGGAGGAGATCATTGTTTGGGATGTCCGCCATCTTCCGGCTTTTTGCATTTCGTAGGAAGTTGCTTGTATGAGTCCTCATTGGCTTTGACATCATCCGCATCATATCCCGCATTGGCAATGGCCGTCTTGATATTTTCTATGTTGGTGCGATCCGTGAAGTACGTCACCATGACATAATGACCCCGGGGATAAGCCACCACTTTGCCGATGCCGTCTTCGAATTTCAGGTAGTCCTCCACCCGGATCTTGCAGTCATCACAGGAAAGGCCCGGGGTCATGATCTTTGACGTGACCGGTTTTTTCTGTTGGGAGAAGACGGCGGTACTGGTGCAAAGGAGCAGGAGCAGAAAATGAAAATATTTCATACGGAAAACTGTTTGTGACAATTTACTCTATTCCTGTCCAATGTGCAGGATCCTGACGCCACTTTAACAAGGTGTTCTCCATATCGGCATTGATCCAGCCTTTATCCACTGCCAGTTTGACCAACTGTTCGTAATTCGTGAGTGACATAAATCTGACGTCTTTTGCGGCGAAAGCGTCCGTGGCCTGTGGAAATCCGTAAGTGAAGAGAGATACCATGCCTTCCACATGCAGACCCGCCGCCCTAACGACATCCACTACCTGAAGGCTGCTTTTGCCGGTCGATATCAGATCTTCGATCACCAGTACGCGCTGTCCCGGCTCATAATGACCTTCGATCTGGTTACCCAGACCATGCTCCTTGGGTTTGGGTCGAACATAGATGTAGGGGAGCTTCAGCTGATCGGCGGCCATGGCGCCCCAGGGAATGCCGGCAGTAGCAACACCGGCCAGGCATTCTGCATCCGGAAACTCCTGAAAGATGACATTGCAGAGCTCACTTTTGATGAAGTCCCGGACATAAGGATAGCCCAGTACCTTCCGGTTGTCGCAATAGATGGGACTCTTCCATCCCGAGGCCCAGGTGAAGGGTTCATTGGGATTCAGTCGCACTGCATTAACTTGTAGCAGTTTCTCCGCTACCGCCTTCTCGTTTGTCATACTGCAAAGGTGGCGGCTGCGGAGAACTTAATGAAATCAATTTATGTACATCACGATCCATTTCGGTGAGAAACAGGTGCTGCTCTCCGACAGCCGCGATCCGATGATCGATGAGATCCTCAGGCATCCGGAGACGGTGCTGATCGATGAGTGTTCGGCAAATGCCATACATGCGATGCTGCAAGAGATCAGGAAACCGGAAGTCAGGGCAGGAGTTATGATCTCTGACAACCTGGAAGCGCTGCGTACATTATTCTGGAAGCGATTTGAGGTCATAAGGGCTGCAGGAGGACTCGTGGAGAATGAACGGGGCGATATCCTGTTCATACATCGCCGCGGTTTCTGGGACCTGCCCAAGGGCAAGATGGATGATGGGGAATCTGTTGAAGAATGTGCGCTTCGGGAGATCATGGAAGAAACCGGTCTTGAACGGCTCCGCATCGTGAAGCCGTTGTGCACAACATATCACACGTATGAGTTCAGGGGTACAGAAGTACTGAAGGAGTCCTACTGGTTCCAGGTGCAGGGGCATTCTGAAGACGTTCTGACCCCTCAAACGGAGGAAGATATCGAAGATATCATCTGGGCAGACAAAAGCCGGGTACCTGAACTGCTCACATCAACCTATCCCTCTATCAGGGCGGTGTTTGAGGCTTACGGAGTTTAACTGATGCGCGTCTTTTCGACGATCGCGACCGTGAGCCGGCTGATACAAACAGGCCTTTGTTGATCATCCATCAGTCGGATGTCCCATACATGGCTGCTTTTACCAAGGTGGACGGGTCTGCAAATGGCAGTTACAAATCCCTCCCGAACGGGTCGCAGGTGATTGGCATTGATCTCCATCCCCACGGCCACGTGTGTTGCCGGATCGACCACATAGTGTGAGGCCACACTTCCTACGGTTTCAGCAAGTACGACCGAGGCTCCTCCGTGCAAGATACCCATGGGTTGTCGGGTGCGCTCATTCACCGGCATGATTGCATGCAGTGCGTCTCCATCTACCTGTGTGAATCTAATGCCAAGAAAGACACCCATGTGCTGCATCGGTGGGTTGTTCAGCCGTTCCAGGTCTGGTCTCGAAAACCAAATATCCATGTATCTGCAGTATTTATGGCTGTTCAGTAAGAGAGCGCTGAACTACTTCCGGAATGAACGGAGATGCATTACCGCCATTTCTCAGGATATCTCGGACGATGGTTGAAGCGACGGAAGTGTATTTCGGTTCTCCGGTCAGGAAGATCGTTTCAAGTCCGGGATCCATGGTTCTGTTCGCATCCGCGATCGTCTTCTCATATTCAAAATCACTGACATACCGGATGCCCCTCAGAATGAATCTCGCTCCGATCTCCCGGCAATAATCGACCGTGAGGCCCTCGTAAACGGCACCATTTACCCGGGGTTCATCTTTAAATATCTCCTCAATCCATAACTGCCGCTGGGCAGCACTGAACATCGGTGCCTTGCCGGCGTTGATACCAACGGCCACGATGATCCTGTCAAAGAGCGGAAGGGCGCGGGTGATGATATCTACGTGGCCGAGGGTGATCGGATCGAATGTTCCCGGAAAGAGGCAGATCCTTTGCATGCGCTGCAGTTAAAATGTGTATTGGCTGTCAGGATTTTCCTGACAGCAGATATAAGACAGCCATGCGCACGGCCACGCCGTTTTCGACCTGGCCGAGAATGAGGGAATGTCCGCTGTCCGCCACATCGGAGTCAAGTTCCACGCCCCGGTTGATGGGGCCCGGATGCATGACGTGTATGGGACGGCCCACCTTGTCCAGCCTTCGCCTGTTGATCCCGTAGGCCTGACTGTATTCGCGAAGGGTGGAGAAAAGTACCTGGTTCTGACGCTCCAGCTGGATACGCAATACGTTGGCCACATCGCACCAGGCCAGCGCTTTGTCGATATCATATTCCACACGCACATTGAAGGCCTCTTCGATGTGCCTCGGTATAAGCGTAGGCGGACCTGACAGCATCACTTCCGCACCCATCTTACGCATCAGATAGATGTTGCTGAGGGCCACACGGGAATGCATGATATCACCGATGATGGCAACACGCGCCCCCTCTAGCGTACCCAGTTTTTCACGGATGGTAAAGGCGTCGAGCAGTGCCTGTGTAGGGTGTTCGTTGATGCCATCACCGGCATTGACGATCACAGCCGGGACGCGTTTGGAGAGAAAATGAGGGGCACCGGTGGCACTGTGTCTCATCACTACCATGTCCACCTTCATGGACAAAATATTATTGACCGTATCCAGCAGGGTTTCTCCCTTGGAGACGGAGGATCCACTGGCCGTGAAATTGATGGTATCTGCGCTGAGGCGTTTTTCAGCGAGTTCGAAGGATATCCTGGTGCGCGTGGAATTCTCGTAGAAGAGATTAACGATCGTGATGTCCCGGAGTGAAGGAACTTTCTTTATGGGCCTTTGAAGGACTTCCTTGAATTGTTGTGCAGTGTCCAGTATCTTCTGGACATCCTGAGGTTCCAGGTCCCGTATGCCGAGCAGGTGTCTGGTGCTAAGTTGCATCGGGGAGCGAAGTTAGCGGATTGAGGATATTTGCATGAAAAAAGTTATGCGCATCAGGCCCTTTTCAGGCAGCATCGTAGAGGATGACATGCGGGTGATCACCCCAGATCAGTTTAACCTTCTGGGTGACGATGGAGTCAATGGATCTGCCGCAGTAATCGGGATGAATGGGCAGCTGTCTGCTGAAGAGCCGGTCCACCACAACACAAAGTTCGACCTTTGATGGGCGCCCATTATCGAGCAATGCATCAAGGGCCGCCCGGATCGTGCGTCCGGTGTATAGGACATCATCAATGAGGACGACCTTTCTGTTCTCAATGGAGAATGGCAGGTTGGTTTCACTTGGCACATGGAGTCGTTCCCGGATATCATCCCGATAGAAGGTGATGTCCAGTTTTCCGTAATCGATCGGAAGACCGGGGTAGAGTCCGCGGATGTAATCGATCATGAAATCACTGACCGGAACGCCCCTGGGCTGTATGCCAATGAAGCAGGTATCATTGAACGGATGATGGTTCTCAATCAGTTGATGGGCGAGACGCTTGAGGGTGAGTTCAAGCTGTGCCTTGTCCATGATGGTTGTCTGGTCCTGCATGAGGGATGGTTTTCGGTCAGGGTTCCTGCATGAAAGGATAGCGGTAATCCACCGGTGGCACGTAGGTTTCCTTGATGGTGCGTGGACTGAGCCAGCGCAGCAGATTGAGCATGGACCCTGCCTTGTCGTTGGTACCCGATGCCCGGGCGCCGCCAAAAGGTTGTTGTCCGACCACAGCGCCGGTCGGCTTGTCGTTGATATAGAAGTTTCCGGACGACTGACTGAGGCGATGGGTGGCCAGTTCAATGGCCGATCTGTCCTGTGCGATGATGGAGCCGGTCAACGCGTAGGGAGATGTCCGATCCAGGACTGCCATGGTTTGTTCGAACTGATCTGCATCGTACACATACATCGTCAGCACCGGACCGAAGATCTCTTCGCACATGGTCACATAATTCGGGTCGGTAGTTTCGATGAGCGTGGGGGGGATGAAGTACCCTACAGATTTATCATACCGACCTCCTGCCAGGATGCGGGCATTTTCGGCATTCCTGGCCTTGTCTATGTATCCGGCAATGCGGTCGAATGACTTTTCGTCAATGACGGCATTGATGAAATTGGTGAAATCCTCTACGCTTCCCATGCGGAAAGAATCGATCCCTTTCACAAGTTTTTCGCGGATCTCATCTGCCAGATTGGACGGAATATAAGCCCTGGAGGCGGCGGAGCATTTCTGCCCCTGATATTCAAAGGCTCCGCGGAGTAAAGCCGTTACGGTCACATCCACATCTGCAGAATGGTGCACCATCACAAAATCTTTTCCTCCGGTCTCTCCGACGATCCGGGGATAGGATTTATACTTTCCGGTGTTCGACCCGATGGTCTTCCACATATGATTGAACACGCCGGTGGAGCCCGTGAAATGAACACCGGCGAAATCCGGGTGGGAGAAGCATACCTCTCCGAGCGTAGGCCCATCAACATAGATCAGATTGATGACTCCATCGGGCAGACCCGCTTCCTTCAGGATCCGCATGAACATCTGGGCGGAATACACTTGCGTATGCGCGCATTTCCAAACCACCACATTTCCGCAGAGTGCGGCCGATGTGGGCAGATTTGCGCCAATGGCGGTGAAATTGAACGGAGACACGGCGAGTACAAAACCCTCGAGTGGCCTGTATTCCATTCTGTTATGTATTCCAGGAGCACTGACAGGTTGCAGACGATAGATCTCACTGAGGAAATGTACGTTGAACCGCAGGAAGTCAATGGTTTCACAGGCGCTGTCTATTTCAGCCTGATAAACGCTCTTACTCTGACCCAGCATTGTCGTGCCGTTCAGGTACGGGCGATATTTTCCGGCGATCAGGTCTGCTGCTTTCAGAAAGATCTGTGCGCGGCTTTCCCATGAAAGAGATGCCCAGGATGTCTTGGCGGCAAGGGCTGCTTCGATCGCTGCGTGCACATGCGTGGCATCACCTTCGTGGAAGTGGCCAAGGATATGTGCATGTTCATGGGGAGGTCGCATGGCTACCAGCCTTCCGGTGCGTAGTTCCCGGCCACCGATGTACATGGGTACATCCGCCTGCTCCTCCTTCAACAACGCCAGCACCTCTTTAAGTCGGCGTTTTTCCGGCGAACCGGGGGCATATGATAATACCGGTTCATTGGCCGGAAGCGGGAGACTGAATTGTCCGTTCTGCATGGTCAACCTGAATGGATTTGAAATGAATGAACGGGGATCCTATAAGCCGCGGGGTCAGGATTCCTGTTCTTTTTCTGACATGAGAAAAGCCTTGATGAATCCGTCTATTTCGCCATCCATCACCGGCTGGATGTTTCCGACCTCATAATCCGTCCGATGATCTTTGATCATTTTATAGGGATGGAATACATAGCTTCGGATCTGGCTTCCCCACTCGATCTTCTTTTTGGTGGCATTGTTGGCATTCTTGATGGCTTCGCGCTTGCGCATCTCCTCTTCGTAGAGTCGGCTCCGAAGCATGGCCATGGCCTTTTCACGGTTCTCTCCCTGTGTGCGTGCCTGCTGACACTCGACGATGATACCAGAAGGTTTGTGTGTCAGGCGAACAGCGGTCTCTACCTTGTTCACATTCTGGCCACCGGAACCACCGCTCCGGAAGAATGCCCATTCGATATCAGCGGCATTGACCTCTATCTCAATGGTATCATCTATCAGCGGATATACATAAACGGATGCGAATGAGGTATGCCTGCGGGCATTGCTATCGAAAGGAGAGATCCTTACGAGGCGATGGACTCCGTTCTCTGCCTTCAAAAAACCGTAGGCAAAGGGGCCGTCGAACTGCAGTGTACACGTTTTGATACCGGCGCCGTCGCCATCCTGCCAGTCGAGTTCACTGACAGACCAGTCCTGCTTTTGTCCGTACATACGGTACATCCGGGCGAGTATCTCTGCCCAGTCCTGGCTTTCTGTTCCACCGGCACCCGAATTGATCTGTAGAACGGCAGGGAGCTCGTCTTCCGGCTGATTGAGGGTGCTCTTGAATTCTGCCTCTTCGACCATCGCTCGTGCGTGGTCGTATGCCATTTTCACGTCTTCTTCAGTCCCTTCGCCTTCCTTCCAGAATTCAAAGAGTACGGCAAAATCTTCCACAGCGGATTCTGTGTCCGTGTAGAGTTTGAGCCAGAATTCGTTCAACTTGATATTCTTCAGGATCTCTGTGGCACGCTTATTATCGTCCCAGAAACCCGGAGAAAGTGACCGTTGCCTGTCCTCGTTTATTTTATATTGTCGGTTAGCGACGTCAAAGAAACCTCCTCAGGACAAGCAGGCGGTCCCTCATATCTTTAATTTGCTCTTGTGTCATAGGTACAAATGTACGAAGGCGTGAGTGAATTTCCTTTAATCAGAGAGATGAATCCGCTGAGGGAAGTATTTTCCGGCCTGTCAACTTTAGCGCAATGACTTTGTTTGGGTTAACACGCCTTCCAAAGATATACCATGGTACAAGCATATAATTTCCTCGCCTCCTGGCAACTGTTTCCTGAAAAATGTGAATATGCCCGCGGCGAAAGGCCATTGTCCGGCACTTTACGGATGCGTTGTCCGGATGGTGAACGATTGCTAGAAATTGAGACCGGATGGGTGAACATGCAGCGTCAGGCATTCTCATCCGTCATGAAACTTGTCCCGGATGGACGGCCCCAGACGATGGAAGACCTGGAATTCGCAGACAGCGTTGTGGCGACATTTTCGGACGGCATCACTTTTGAGACCCTTTTTCACCGCGAGGGGATTCGTACGCTTACCGTTAAGTACGAGATCATGCCGAACGGATACCTGCGCGTCCGGCAGGAAGGGGTCGATGCTAACGGCGAAGCCTACGCGAACACCGAATATTACCACAAGCAGATGAGTGTTCTCCCCTACTCTGCTTCGGTTTCAGGAGCCGTCATTAAGCCCACGGAAGAGGGAGTGATCAGACATAAGTCGCTGACGGCGATGGAGGAGCAGACCAACATGCAACTCGAGCAGATCCGAAAGCAGATCGAACTGCTCGCGTTACAGGCTCAGGAGATCCAGAAGCGAAAGGAATTGTCATTGCTCATTTATGATGCAAAACTCAGCTTCAGTCCGGTCATCGGGCACATATACCATCTGTATGAAAAGAGGGACGGAACACATGTCCTGTCGATGGTCAGTCCGACGGAATGGGGCGGCAGCGGTCCATTCAGGCGCTGCATCGCCAGTGTGAAGCTATTGGCCGATCACACATGGATGGAGATCATCTGAATTGACCTATTCGGGCCATTCCTGGTGGTCGTGCTTCAACGCAAAACGCCGTCTCCATTATGGAGACGGCGTTTTGTTTTTTACGTTCCTGGAATTTACTTGACTTCCTCGAACTCGGCATCGGTCACATTATCGCCACCGGCGCTGGCACCGGCATTAGCAGATGCGCCGCCCTGTGTGCCGGCTTCCGGGCCTCCGGCCTGTTGGGATTCGTTGTACATATCCTGGCTGGCGGCGGTCCATGCGGCATTCAGCGCTTCGGTTGCCATGTCAATTGCATTGATATCCTGGGATTTGTGAGCATCCTT
Source organism: Chitinophagaceae bacterium (assembly GCA_021299955.1). Classification (GTDB taxonomy): domain Bacteria; phylum Bacteroidota; class Bacteroidia; order Chitinophagales; family Chitinophagaceae; genus Pollutibacter. The sequence continues at coordinate 2,162 of JAJTFQ010000015.1, read as the reverse complement.
GAGCTGCTGGATCCCATTTTCGATGGCGGATTTCTTGTCAGCCGGAATCTTATCTCCAAACTCCTTGATCTGTTTTTCTGACTGGAAGACCAGGCTGTCGGCTGCGTTGAGTTTTTCTACCTGCTCACGAGCCGCCTTGTCGGACGCCTCGTTGGCCTTGGCCTCGTTCTTCATCTTTTCGATCTCCTCTTTGGTCAGGCCACTACCTGCCTCAATGCGGATCTTCTGCTCCTTGCCAGTGCCCTTATCCTTTGCACTGACATTCAGGATACCGTTGGCATCAATGTCGAAGGTCACTTCGATCTGGGGTACACCGCGGGGCGCGGGCGGGATGTTATCCAGGTTGAATATACCGAGGGTTTTATTCTGGTTAGCCATCGGACGTTCTCCCTGAAGGACGTGGATCTGTACTCCGGGCTGGTTGTCGGATGCCGTGGAAAACACTTCTGATTTCTTGGAGGGGATCGTGGTGTTGGATGGGATCAGCACGGTCATCACACCACCCATGGTTTCGATGCCCAGACTCAGGGGCGTGACGTCGAGCAGTACGACATCTTTTACCTCGCCGGTGAGGACGGCCCCCTGTACTCCGGCTCCTATGGCGACTGCCTCATCCGGGTTCACACTCTTATTCGGTTTTTTACCGAAGAACTTCTCCACGATCTCCTGCACTTTCGGGATACGGGTGGAACCGCCTACGAGGATGACCTCATCGATCTGGGAGGCTGAAACACCGGCATCTTTGAGGGCCTGCTCGCATGGGCGCAGGCAGCGTTCGAAGAGGTTGTCCGCCAGGCTCTCAAATTTTGCACGGGTCAGTTTTTTGACCAGGTGCTTGGGCACACCGTCAACCGCAGTGATGTAAGGGAGGTTGACTTCCGTCTCGGATGAGGAGGAAAGTTCGATCTTTGCCTTTTCTGCAGCTTCCTTCAGACGTTGAAGTGCCATGGGATCTTTGCGGAGATCGATACCTTCATCGGAACGGAATTCATCCGCCAGCCAGTCCATGATCACCTTGTCGAAATCATCACCACCGAGGTGAGTGTCGCCGTTGGTTGATTTGACTTCAAAAACACCATCACCCAGGTCGAGGACGGAGATGTCGAAAGTACCTCCGCCGAGGTCAAATACGGCGATCTTGCTGTCTTCGTGCTTTTTGTCGAGTCCGTAAGCCAGCGCAGCTGCTGTAGGTTCGTTGACGATCCGGCGAACAGTGAGTCCAGCGATCTCCCCTGCCTCCTTTGTTGCCTGACGCTGTGCATCATTGAAGTAGGCCGGAACAGTGATCACAGCCTCGGTCACTTCATGCCCGAGATAATCTTCCGCCGTCTTCTTCATTTTCTGAAGCACCATGGCGCTGATCTCCTGGGGCGTATAGAGGCGACCGTCGATATCGATCCTTACTGTGTTGTTATCTCCCTGGGCCACTTTGTAACTCCAATGCTTGACCTCTTCGGTCACCTCATCGAAGCGACGCCCCATGAAACGCTTCACACTCGAAATGGTATTGATTGGGTTTGTGATGGCCTGACGCTTTGCCGGATCACCCACCTTACGTTCTCCGTTTTTCAAGAAAGCAACTACGGAAGGCGTCGTACGGCGACCTTCGTCGTTTGCGATAACCACAGGCTCGTTCGCCTCCATTACCGAAACGCAACTGTTCGTAGTGCCCAGATCGATTCCGATTATTTTTCCCATGATTTTTCGGTTTGTTTGACACTCAATATCAAGTCCTGTGCCGAGGGGAAAAAGGTGCAATCTTGTCAGTTTTTTCATCAAAAGGAAGGACCACACATGAAATTCCGTCAGTATTTTCACATTTGTGGCTGACAAAACTGCGATGCACTGTGCGCCGCAGCAATTCTGAAAGATCCTTTAGTGCATGTTAACACGCATAAAGGGTTACCCAACTCTTGGAGGGTTATCCAACCCTTGGAGGGTTCCCCGACCCTTGGAGGGTTCCCCGACCCTTGGAGGGTTACCCGACCCTTGGAGGGTTACCCAACTCTTGGAGAGTCCCTAACTCTTGGAGAGCTCCTAACTCTTGGAGGGTTAGTCTAAATGGTGCAGCGATGGCAGGCTCAACTTGGACCGAGGAATCACAAAGCCATGAACGTAAAGTTATCAGGCACGATCGCGGAGAAAATGACGGAGGATCATAT
>JAJTFQ010000106.1 GCA_021299955.1 Chitinophagaceae bacterium | reverse complement strand
AGCAGTAACACCGCGATTTTCGCTGCTGTCCGCGATCTGGGTTGCACTCATATCATTTCATCCCCCATTGAACATCATGCCACCCTGCATGCGGTCGAACACCTGCACAAGCGGGGCGAGGCTTCGCTGAGTTTCGTGCAGGTGCGCCCCGACGGGCATGTCGATCTGGAGGATCTCGAGCGGCTGCTTGCGGAGCGTGGAGAGAAGACCCTTGTCACCCTCATGCATGCCAACAACGAGATCGGCAACATAACAGATATCCATGCCGTCGGAGAGATGTGCAAAGCGCACAATGCGATCTTCCATTCAGACACGGTGCAGACCGTCGGGCACTTTCCCTTTGATCTGCGCAATACGCCGGTACATTTTATCACCGGGGCCGGTCATAAGTTCCACGGGCCCAAAGGCATCGGTCTGCTCTATATCAATGAGAACGTCCGCATTCAGCCTTTGATGCATGGGGGTGCGCAGGAACGGAACATGCGTGCGGGAACGGAGAACTTATATGGCATAGTAGGTTTCGCACGTGCGCTGGAGCTGGCGACGGCTGAGTTTGATGCAGACCGTGTGCGCATCCAAGACTTGAAAATGTACATGAAGGAGCGTTTGCGTGCAGAACTTCCGTCAGTCACTTTCAACGGGGATCCGGACGGTAGCAGTCTCTACACCGTGCTGAACGTGGGATTTCCGAAGACGGAAAAATCGGAGATGATGCTCTTCAATCTCGATATCAATCATATCTGTGCATCCGGCGGGAGTGCTTGCACCAGTGGCGCCAGCCAGGGCTCGCATGTGATCCGGGCGATCAATTCCGACCCCAACAGGATTGCCGTGCGGTTTTCCTTTAACCGACACAATTCCCGTGAGGAGATCGACCAGGTGGTGGATCTGGTCAAGACCTTGATCTGACCCTGCGGTCCACGATTCACCGGATCATTTGCTTGATATCATTGAGTTTCATCAGCGCCTCGACGGGTGTAAGCCGGTTGATGTCGAGGCCTTCCAAGGTTGTACGTATCCGCTCGAAGGTTTCTGAATGGGCATCGAAGATCGAAAGTTGCACTTTGGGGGTTGTCAGTCCCTTCACTTTTGCACCCAGTCCGCCTTCTTCCCGCTGAGCTTCGAGTTGCCTGAGGACTTCGTGTGCCCGCTTCAGCAGTTCCGGGGGCATACCTGCCATCCGCGCCACGTGCAGTCCGAAACTGTGGGTGCTGCCACCGGGCGCAAGTTTCCTCAGGAATATGATGCGGTTGTCGGCTTCCCGATTGGTGACATGGAAGTTCCGGACACCCTTAAGTTTTTCTTCCAGTTCGTTGAGTTCGTGGTAGTGGGTGGCAAAGAGCGTCTTCGGCTTGCAGGCGCTGGCGTGCAGATATTCCACGATGCTCCAGGCGATCGAAATGCCATCGTAGGTGGAGGTGCCTCTGCCGATCTCATCGAGGAGGATGAGGCTTCGAACGGAGAGGTTGTTGACGATGCTGGCCGTTTCATTCATTTCGACCATGAAGGTAGATTCTCCGCCGCTGAGATTATCTGAAGCCCCCACGCGGGTGAAGATCTTGTCGGTCAGCGGGACCTCCACTGCATCGGCTGGTACAAAGCTGCCCATGTGTGCCATGAGGGTGATGATGGCGGTCTGCCGGAGCAGCGCGCTCTTACCGCTCATATTCGGACCGGTCAGGATGATGATCTGTTGTTCTTCCTGGTCGAGCAGGATATCGTTGGGCACGAACGCTTCACCGGCCGGAAGGTTCCGTTCGATGACGGGGTGGCGGCCATTCCGGATATCCAGTCGGGTGCCCTCATGCATCTGCGGTCGGTGGTAGTTATACTGCACCGCGCACTGGGCGAAGCTACAGAGGCCGTCGATGATGGCGATCATGTGTCCGTTGACCTGCAGGGGTTGGATGTACCCGCCCATCTCGGTCAGCAGTCGCTCATAGCATTCGAGTTCGATCCGGTGTATGCGTTCCTCCGCGCCGGTGATCTTCTCCTCATATTCTTTGAGTTCCGGCGTGATGTATCGTTCGGCATTCGTGAGGGTCTGTTTGCGGATCCAATCTGCCGGCACCTTGTTTTTATGGGATTGTGTGACTTCGAGATAGTAACCGAAGACATTGTTGAAACCGATCTTCAGGGAGCTGATGCCCGTTCGTTCGGCCTCGCGCTGCTGGATATCGTTGAGGTGGTTTTTCCCGCCGGAGGCGATATCGCGCAGCTCATCAAGTTCGGGATGAACGCCTGCGGCGATCACTCCGCCTTTAGCGGGATTGACGGGTGCCTGTTCGTGGATCTCGCGCAGGATCTTTTCGGTGATGTACGGGCAGGGATTCAGTGCATCACAAAGCCGGCGGAGGTAATCATTGGAGGAGGCCTGTCCGATGGATCTCACCTGCTCGATATGCTGCAGGGCCCTGGCCAGCTGAAGGAGTTCACGTGGGTTGACTTTTCGCAGCGGTACTTTAGCGGCGAGTCGCTCGATGTCGCCGCAGGCGCGAATGTGCTGCTGTAGGGCATTTCGGGTATCCGTCTCTGTTATGAGGTGGGTAGTCAGATCGAGCCTTTCTTCGATCCGGCGGATGTCCATCAACGGCAGTACGATCCAGCGTTTCAGCATGCGCGCGCCCATGGGCGAGACGGTCTTGTCGAGTACTTTGAGCAGGGTGGCACCCTGTTCAACGGGACTGTTCACGAGCTCCAGGTTCCGGATGGTGAAGCGGTCCATCCACACGTGTTCCTCCCGGTTGATGCGCTGCAGGGCGGTGATGTGTTCCAGGTTCGGGTGTTCGGTGTCTTTGAGGTACTGCATGACCGAGCCTGCGGATACGATGCCGTGTGACAGGTCGTCGATCCCGAAACCTTTGAGGGAGTGTGTGCCGAAATGCTTGAGGAGGGTTTCCCGGGCGTAGGTTTCATCGAAGATCCAGTCTTCCAGCGCGTAGGTGTGGAAGCGGTTGCCGAAGGTTTCCCTGAAAAATTTCTGTCGGCTCCGCCGGAATATGACTTCGGCGGGCTGCAAGGTTTGCAGGAGCCGGTCGATGTATTCGATGTCGCCCTCGGCGAGGTAGAATTCGCCGGTGGACATATCCAGGAAGGAGATTCCGTGCTTGTCTTCTGTAAAATGGATAGCGGCGAGGAAATTATTGCTGTTGCCATCGAGCAGTTTGTCGTTGGTGGCCACGCCGGGGGTCACCAGTTCCGTCACGCCTCGTTTGACGATCCCCTTGGCGAGTTTAGGGTCTTCCAGCTGGTCGCAGATCGCCACGCGGTAGCCTGCCTTGACGAGTTTATGCAGGTAGGTGTCCAGCGAGTGATGCGGAAATCCGGCAAGTTCTGATGAGGCAGCGTTTCCGTTGTTGCGTTTTGTCAGTGTAATGCCAAGCACGGCTGCCGCCCTGACGGCATCTTCTCCGAAGGTTTCGTAGAAATCGCCTACCCGGAAGAGCAGGATGGCGTCCGGGTAGCGCTGCTTGATCGCATTGTGTTGCTGCATGAGGGGCGTTTCCGCCGTGCGCTGTGACATCGCTGTGTTCCTTTGGTTTGAAGGGTTTCCGACCTGCTGCGGCCTGCAAAAATACGGAAGCGCGGCCGAAGGTGTTCTACCCTGATCTGATGTTAAGAATTCCGCCCCCCGCGTGGAAAACCAGTTGGTGGAACCGGGGGCTGCGCCTGAAAGACCGTCCTTGCAATACCGTCCGGATTGATGTAACTTGCAGTAATCACGGGGATGTCCGACGCCCGCTGTTCCGGGCAGCCGGCCCCGTATCACCCGTCAATCCGATCAAGATGAAAAGATTCAGGCTCCCCCTGCTGCTACTGACGCTCATCGCTGTTGCCGGCTGTGGCAAGGACCCGGTGCTCACCAAGTCCGATCTGCTCGCGAAGGCCTGGAAATACAAGTCTTTCTCCGCCTCTGCAGGAGCCCTTACGGTCGATGTACTCAGCCAGATGCGTCCCTGCGAACTGGACGACATCTACCGTTTCAAGTCCGACAAGACCTTTGCCGTGGAAGAGGGACTGACAAAATGCGCCCCGACCGATCCACAGATCAAGGAGAGTGGTCCATGGCGCTTCAACGCTGCGGAGACCAAACTCTATCTGGGTACAGACTCCGTTGAGGTGATCGAACTCACTTCCACCAGTCTGCATCTGCGTTTCAATGAACCTGGCCCCCCTGCCGCCCTCATCGATATAAAATACGTTCCGGCTCAGTGAGGATCTGCGGTCAGGCCAGGATGCAGGCGATTTGTTACCATTCGTGTCACGCCCGATTATGCAAAAGAAGTCGATGGATGCACTCGGCCGACTGACGGCCGAAGAGGCCCGGCACGCGGGGCGCACGCAGGTTCGCGTGGTACTGGACAACGTCCGGAGCATGCATAATGTCGGAAGCGTATTCCGTACAGCGGATGCCTTCATGCTTGAGGGCATAGAACTTTGTGGGTACACGCCGCGCCCACCGCACCGGGATATACACAAAACGGCCCTTGGGGCGACAGAAACGGTCCCCTGGCGGGGATGGAACCATGCAGCGGAGGCGGTGCGCCAGCTTTCCGTTGATGGTTACCGGTTGCTCGCGGTAGAACAGACGACAGGATCGGTCTTCCTGCATCAGCTGGACTTCCCTGCGAACGAGCGGTTGGCAGTTGTTTTTGGCAACGAGGTGGAGGGCGTCGGCGCTGATGTTTTAGCCTTGTGCGCTGGCAGCATCGAGATCCCGCAGTTGGGCATGAAGCACTCCCTGAACGTGTCCGTTGCCGCCGGCATGGTTTTATGGGAGATTTGCCGCGGAAGGTTCTAGTTTTGCGGTACGGAAATCTCACGGCATGATCCGCAAATACCTGTCCCTCGTTAAATTTTCCCATACCATCTTTGCGATGCCCTTCGCGCTCATTGGCTTTGCCCTGGGCGTGATGTCACTTCCGGAGATCCCCGGTGCGAAAGCGCATGCAGGATCCCCGGGTACGCCCATGGAGCATTTTTCCTTGTTCTTCCGGCATCAGTGGCATCTGTTCGTATTGGTGGTGCTTTGCATGATCTTCGCCCGGAGTGCCGCCATGGCGTTTAACCGCTATCTTGACCGTAGGTACGACGCACAAAACCCGCGAACGGCGATCCGCGAGATCCCTGCCGGTGTGATATCAGCCCGCAGTGCGCTCGTATTCACCTTATTGATGTGCACGGGTTTTATTGCCGCGACCGCCTTCATCAACCCGATCTGTTTTGTGCTTTCTCCGGTGGCCCTGGCTGTCGTGCTGGGATACAGTTATACCAAGCGTTTCACGGCTTTCTGTCATTTGGTGCTTGGACTGGGATTGTCATTGGCTCCGATCGGCGCATACCTGGCCGTGACGGGTGTGTTTGCCGTTTTGCCCATCCTGTTTTCTGTGGCGGTGATCTGCTGGGTGTCCGGTTTCGATATCATATATGCCTTGCAGGATGAGGAGTTCGATCGTCAGCAGGGTTTGTTTTCGATTCCCTCGAGATTGGGAAAGTCACGGGCCCTGAACGTTTCACGGATGCTGCATGCACTTTCTGCCGGTTGCATCATTGCAGCCGGTGTGATCGGCGGATTCGGAACATGTTATGCCGCCGGTGCGCTGGTCTTCTGCGGAATGCTCATCTATCAGCAGTCGATCGTGAAACCGAATGATCTGTCAAGGGTGAACCTGGCCTTCATGACGGCCAACGGCATCGCCAGCGTGGTCTTCTCCATATTTGTCATCGCAGACATCCTCATCCCCTGAATATGCCCCGAATCCTGGCCATTGATTACGGTTTGAAGCGCTGCGGAGTGGCGGTCACGGACCCCGAAAAGATCATTGCAACGGGACTGTGCACTCAGGAGACGCATAAACTGATGGATTTTCTGAAATCTTACATCGCACAGGAGCCGGTGGAGCGGATATTGATCGGACTGCCCAAGAATCTGGACGGAACGGATACAGATGTGACGGAGCGAATACGTCATTATGCGGGCCGTTTGCGGCGGACTTTCCCTGGGATCCCTGTACAAAACGTCGATGAGCAGTACACCTCGAAGATGGCGTTCCGGGCCATGGTTGAGATGGGTATGAAAAAGAAAGACCGCCGCAACAAGGCGACGGTCGATGAGATTGCGGCGGCATTGATCCTGCAGGAATACCTGGGGATCAACTGATATCGGATTTATTTATTTTCCTGCATTCTTGACGTATTTCTCCAGCCACTGATGTTGCTCCCAGAGCATGTGCAGCAGGTTTTCGCGTGCGGCATACCCATGGCTTTCGAAGGGTAGCTGCACATATCTCACGGTAGCGCCGTGACCTTTCAGGGCGTTGTAGAATCGTTCACTCTGGATGGGGAAGGTGCCGGAATTGTTATCGAGTTCTCCGTGGATGAGGAGGATGGGGGTTTTGACTTTATCGGCAAAGCTGAAGGGTGACATGTTGAAGTACACCTGAGGAGCCTGCCAGTAGGTGCGCTCTTCGGCCTGGAATCCGAAGGGGGTGAGGGTTCGGTTGTAGGCGCCGCTGCGGGCGATGCCGGCCTTGAAGAGTTTGGTATGAGCCAGGAGGTTGGCGGTCATAAAGGCGCCGTAGCTGTGTCCGCCCACGCCGACCCGCGTGCTGTCGCCTACGCCCATGACGGCGAGTTCTTTGATGGCTGCATGTGCGTTGAGATGTAGTTGGGGGATGAACTGATCGTTCGGCTCCTTGTCGCCTTCACCTACGATGGGCATTTCCGCGTTATCCAGCACGGCATATCCCTGGGTCGCCCAGAAGATCGGAGATCCCCAGCTGAGGCGGGTAAAGGCATATTTGCTGCCCCTGACCTGGGCGGCATCGGCGGCAGATTTGTACTCTCTGGGATAGGCCCAGATCAGCACCGGAAGCGGGCCGTCCTTCGCCGGATCGTATCCTTTGGGGAGATAGAGGTTGCCGGTCAGGTCCACACCGTCTGAACGCTTATACGAAATCTTCTTCTTTGAAATGCCCTCCAGCTGGGGGTAGGGATTGGCGAAAGATGTGAGGGCCGTGGTCTTCGGTTTCTTCCCGCCGAGGTCATGCAGGAAGTAGTTCGGCACTTCGTTCGTGCTCTCCCTCGATGTCAGGATCACGGGTTTGACGGGGTCGATCACTTCGACGATCTGTTCGTAAGAAGGTTCCTGACAGCGCCAGAGGATCTTGCGGCCGCCACCTTTCAGGTCGTACGCCAGCAGCATGGGCAGGTCACCGGCGGGCGAGGAACCCTGCGATCGAAGCAGCATTTCTCTCCCGTTACGGATCACGAGCAGGCTTCGGCCCTGGATATTTTTAGCGGTTACAGGCCGGCCGATGTCTGAGTAAGCGTCGTTGCTGCTGCGTTCATACAGTGAGTCGAGTCGACCGGTCGACGGGTTGAAAAGACTCATCCGGGTTTTCCGGGTGGCGAACATGCCTTCCATAACGATCGCGTTTTCCAGATTTCCCCAGATCACATCGCTGAAACGCATCCTTGTCCGGAAGAGTTCCTTCGGCAGGCCCGAACCCTTGAGGTCCAGGGCCATGACCGCGTCACGTTCTGCGGCTTTGCTCCGACCCAGTCCCTTGTCGAGCGCCCTGACCCAGATGATCGTGGCCGGTTCATCATCCCTCCATTGGTGGCTTCTTGGGCCATCCGGTACATCGTCGAATCCGATCGGGGCACCCTCTTCAGACGGCAGTTCCGTGATCAGCCGGGCTGGGCCACCGCTGATCGGGAGCACTTCCACCCGCTTGGGAAATCCATAGTAGGGGATGAGGTAGGAGAAAGGCTTTCGGATGATCGTGACCAGCAACTGTTGGTGGTCAGGAGAAACCGACATCCCTGCGTGGATGGCTGGCTTTCCGATGGGGCGTTCGCTCTTTAGATCATTCACCATCAGCTGCGAGGTGGCCAGGTATTCGAACATCGATTCATCATATGCACTCCTGATCAGATCCTGATAGGTGCGGGAAGCACCCTGACGGCCGAGGTTTTCCTGGATGATCGGGCCATTGGGCGCGGCGGGTTTCGCCGGCATGGCCCCGGCGTTGGCCGGAACCGTGCGATAGACAAGTTGGTCGTTGCCCGCCCAGCTGAAGCCGGCGGCCGGCAGGTTGTTGAGGGCGGCATTGTTTACCTTCCGGGCCGACAGGGAGGCCATGTCCACTACCCAGAGGTCAGCGCGTTTTTCTTCCAGCTGGATAAACGCAAACCGAAGCTCATTCGGACTCCATTGGATCGATATGGCATGCAGCGGTGCCGGCAGTCCCTGGATC
>JAJTFQ010000105.1 GCA_021299955.1 Chitinophagaceae bacterium | reverse complement strand
AAACGGTGACCGAATCCCTGATCAGAGAAGGTTATGACATCGAGGCCCTGCATGGTGACCTCACCCAGGTGCAGCGCGACAAGGTCATGGGACGATTCCGGGAAAAAAGTCTGCAGCTGCTCATCGCCACGGATGTAGCCGCCCGGGGCATCGATGTCACCGGTATCACCCATGTCATCAATTACGAACTGCCCGACGATCCCGAAGTATACACCCACCGCGCCGGACGCACCGGACGCGCCGGACGCAGCGGTATCTGTATCTCCCTGCTCTCTCCCCGCGAAATACACCGGCTCCGCCAGATCGAGCGGATGATCAATAACAAGTTCCACCGGATGGACATCCCCTCCGGCAAGGACGTCTGCCGGAAGCAGTTCTTTCACTTCATCGACAAACTCCTGGCAGCGGATATCAGTCACGGCGATTATGAGACTTACATCCCCATGCTCCGTGAGAAATTCGCGCACGTTGAAAAGGAAGAGATCCTGCAACGCGTAGCTGCGCTGGAATTCGATCGGTTCCTTCAGTATTATGAGAATGCCGCTGACCTCAACGTCCGGGAAGACCGCAGGACCGAAAAACCTCTGCCTCGTGGCGAAAAACCGGCGTTTACAGATACCCGTGGCCGCTCGTTCGATAAGCCTACCGGGAAAATGCGGAAACTCTTCGTTAACCTCGGCACAAAGGATGGCTTCTACAAGGCCAGCTTCCTGCAGTTCATCCTCGATATGAGCGACCTGTCCAAAGACGTCCTCGGGCGGATCGACATGAAGGAAATGAACAGCTGGGTCGAGATCGAAGGTTCTGCCGCCGAACGCATGGTCCGATCCCTCGATGGAAAGAAATTCAAAGGACGCTTTATCCGGATGAACGATGCCGATACGGGCGGTGGGAAGCCGATGAGACGGAAAGACTGACCATCCATCCCTGAATTTTGAACGTTTTCAAATGAAAACTCCCATTTGCTGAATGATATTCATGTTTTTTTAAAAATATTTTTTCGATCCACATCGTATTCGTACTTTTGAAGTAGATGAATACGAACAAAGGATATCGCGGTTTTTATTTTTACGCCTTCTTTTTTGGAAGGATGCCGGGATGTCTTGGGTTGAACAAATGAAATGATCTGATTCAACGATAAGAGATCCCGGCCAACAGCCGGGATTTTTTTTTAAGGTATATGCACATGGTAAACGAGACAGACAAAAAAAGGGGAAAAGACATCCAGCCTGCGATACGGGTGGCGATCCAGGGTTATGAAGGTTCCTTTCATCAGGAGGCTGCCTGGAAATTCTTTGGAAAGTCAATAGAAATTATACCCTGTGCCACCTTCCGCGAAGTGGTGCGGATCGCGTCCTCCAGGAAGGAGTCTGACGGCGGGGTCATGGCGATTGAAAACTCAATCGCCGGTAGCATTCTCCCCAATTACGATCTCCTCGGGAAATCACAGCTGCGCATTGTCGGGGAAGTCTATCTGCAGATCCGACAGCAACTACTCGCCAACCACGGTGTTACGCTGGAGGATATCCGAGAAGTGCATTCTCACCCAATGGCCATCCAGCAATGTGTCGATTTCCTCGACGGTCAGGGCTGGAAGATGGTGGAAACCGAAAACACCGCCCTGAGTGCGAAATTAGTCCGCCAGCGAAAAAGCAAACATGTCGCGGCCATCGCCAGCAAACTGGCGGCGGAACTTTACGACCTGAATGTGCTCGCGCCGAACATCCACACCATGAAGAACAACCACACGCGCTTTCTGATCCTGAAGCCGGAGCAGACGGCCCGGGTGGTGGAGGGGGCAGATAAGGCGTCCATTAACTTTCATACCGATCATTCCAGGGGTAGTCTGGCCCGGGTGCTGACCACCATTGCGGATGGGGGCATCAACCTGAGCAAACTCCAGAGTTTTCCGATACAGGGGAGTGATTTCAAGTACAATTTTCATGCTGACCTTGAATTCGACAGCCTTGAGCAGTTCGAACGCGTCGCCGACAAGGTCCGATCACTGACAGATTCGTTCCGTATCCTGGGTGTCTACAAGAATGGTCAACTGAAATAATTCTTCATATCATGGTCTCCACCGCCAAACGACTTGAAGGTATCGGTGAATACTACTTCTCCCGTAAACTGCGGGAGATCGATGCCATGAACCGGGCCGGAAAACAGGTCATCAACCTGGGTATCGGCAGTCCTGATCTGCCTCCGCACCCGGATGTGATCCGGGTGCTCCAGGAAGAATCCGCCCGCACGGATGTGCATGCCTATCAGTCATACAAAGGATCACCCATCTTTCGAAAGGCCGTGGCCGACTGGTATGCCCGCTGGTATGGCGTAACCCTCGACCCCGATGCTCAGATCCTTCCCCTGATCGGGAGCAAGGAAGGTATCATGCACATCTGCATGACATACCTCGATGAGGGCGATATTGCCCTCGTACCCAATCCCGGATATCCGACCTATCGCAGTGCCGTCAGCCTGGCCGGGGGTACGTTGTCGGAGTACCATCTCCGGGAAGCAGCGCACTGGTTTCCGGATTTCACGGAACTGGAGACCGCCATGGAAGCGCGGATCGCCGACGGAACGATCGACCGGGTGAAGCTCATGTTCGTGAACTATCCGCACATGCCTACCGGTAAACTGCCGGAGCGTGCCATGCTGGAACGTCTGCTGGCCTTTGCGCGGACATACCGCATCCTCGTGGTGCATGACAACCCCTATAGTTTCATCCTCAACGACCAGCCTATGAGTCTGCTCTCATTGCCCGGAGCAGAAGATCTCGTGCTCGAACTCAACTCGCTCAGCAAGTCGCAGAATATGGCAGGCTGGCGGGTAGGCATGCTCTGCGGTGCCGCCGGGCGTATAGATGAAGTGTTGCGCTTCAAGAGCAATATGGACAGTGGCATGTTCCTGCCCGTTCAGCTGGCAGCGGCCAGGGCGCTATCGCTTGGCCAGGACTGGTACGACAGCGTTAACCGTACCTATCGGGACAGACAGGAAGAGGCGTTCCGCCTGCTCGATCTGATCGGCTGCACCTATGAGCAGGACCAGGCCGGTATGTTCGTATGGGCCCGCGTTCCTGCCAGCTATGCCGATGGGTTCGCACTCAGCGATGATATCCTAACCGGCGCCAATGTATTCCTTACACCCGGCGGTATCTTCGGATCGGCGGGTGATGGGCATATCCGCATCTCCCTTTGCAGCTCACGGGAACGCATAACCGAAGCGCGCATCCGCATTGCACACTACCTCAACGCATAACCGAAGATGGATATGAGCGTTAGATCTTCCGCAATCACCCCCGATATCGCCGTTATCGGCCTGGGCCTCATCGGCGGATCATTGGCGATCCGGTTGAGGGAACTTGGACTGGCGGGCCGCATCATCGGCGTCGATGCATCAGAAACGCATGCGCAACAGGCGCTGGAGCGCGGGCTCGTCGATGTTGTTGCTCCCCTGGAAGAAGCCATCGGTATGGTTCAGGTGATCGCCGTGTCGACACCCGTGGATATCCTGCGCAGTCTGCTGCCCTCGATACTCGACAGGGTCGACCAGCAGATCGTATTCGATATGGGATCGACCAAGACCGACCTGGTCGCCTCCGTCGCCACACATGCGCGCAGGGGTCGCTACGTTGCCTCGCACCCCATGTGGGGCACAGAATACAGCGGACCGGCCGCTGCTGTTTCCGGCGCTTTTGAAGGGAAGACGGTCATACTTTGCGACGTGACGGACAGTGATCCGGATGCCCTGGAATGGACCCGAAACATGTATGCGGCCATCGGCATGCGGATCAGCGAGATGGATGCAGCGTCACACGACATACATGCAGCGTATGTGAGTCACATTTCCCACATCACCTCTTTCGCCCTGGCCAATACGGTGCTGGAAAAGGAACGTGAAGACGATGCGATCTTCGGCATGGCCAGCGCCGGTTTTGAAAGCACCGTACGACTCGCCAAGTCAAATGCCGACATGTGGGTGCCGATCTTCCGTCAGAACCGCGAGAATGTCCTCGATGTACTCAACGAACACATCGCGCAGCTCCGGAAATTCAAGAGCTGTCTGGAGAAGGAAAACTGGGAATATCTTCAAGAACTGATCCTCGATGCAAATCGCATCCGACGCATCATCAAATAAATTAAAACCAACCCTTAATTCTTTAATTTTATCACATGCAAACACTGACAAGCGAGTCATCCTCACTGATCCTGGAAAAGTGGGAGAAGCGTCCGATCATCATCTCCGGCCCCTGCAGTGCCGAAACTGAAGAGCAAATGGTAACAACGGCCCAGCAGTTGGCCGCCACCGGAAAGGTGGATATCCTCCGCGCCGGCATCTGGAAGCCGCGCACCAAGCCCGGCATGTTCGAGGGCATCGGTGCCAAGGGACTTCCCTGGCTGCAGCAGGCCAAAAAACTGACCGGCCTGCCGACGACGGTGGAAGTCGCCACCGGAAAGCAGGTACAGGACGCGCTGACTTTTGATGTCGACATGCTCTGGATCGGCGCCCGCACGACCGTGAACCCGTTCAGCGTGCAGGAAGTCGCTGATGCCCTGCGTGGTGTCGATATCCCCGTACTCATCAAGAATCCCATCAACCCCGACCTGGAGCTCTGGAGCGGTGCCGTGGAGCGCGTGGCCCGCGCCGGCATCTCCCGCATCGGACTGATCCATCGCGGATTCTCATCTTATGGCAACACCGAATTCCGGAACGCGCCGATGTGGCATCTCGCCATTGAAATGAAGCGCCGCAATCCGGGTATGCTGATGATCAATGATCCCTCCCATATCTGCGGACGCCGGGATATTCTTTCCGACGTTGCACAGAAGGCCATTGACCTCGATTTCGACGGCTTGATGATCGAAAGTCACATGGACCCGGATAAGGCGTGGAGTGATGCCAAGCAGCAGGTAACACCGGCACGCCTGGCAGAAATGATCGATGAGATCAAATGGAGAATGGAAGATGTTTCTTCCGAAACCTTCCATGCGGCCCTCGACAAGCTCCGCGAACAGATCAATCATATCGACGATGAATTGATGGACCTGCTCGCCCAGCGCATGCGCATCGCTGAAAAGATCGGAGAATACAAACGCAACAACAGCGTCACCATCCTGCAGACCAACCGCTGGAATCAGATCCTGGATAAGTCGTTCCACAAGGCCGACAAGCTGGGACTTTCCCGGGAATTCGTCACCCGCTACCTTGATGCCGTCCACATGGAAAGCATCAACCGGCAGAACAACGTGATGAACAACTGATCCCTTCCGGCTCAGTCTGCGGGCAAACAGACAACCATGCAAAAGATCTTCCTGTATGCCCATGCGATGTGGGCGGTAGGGGATAAGGCCCCGGTGCTGACCAAGACCGTTCGGGCCGTCCTCTATGCCCATCTTCAAAAATGGGCGGAAGAGAAAGGTATACGTTTGCTTACCGTGAACGGTGGGGTGGATCATATCCATGTCCTGGTCAACCTCCATCCTGCCCAGAATCTGGCACAGGTCGTTCGACAACTTCGGTCGGAGAGCGCTGAATGGCTCAATGCTACGAAGTTGGTGACCGAGCCTTTCGCCTGGGAGGATGAATATGCCGCCTACACCGTCAGTCCGAATGTGATCCGTCAGGTGACGGATTATCTCGAAAGACAGGACGAATATCACAAAACCCGTTCGCTGGCAGACGAAATGGAAGTGTTTGAAAAACTGCAGTCAGGCCAATGAACCGGCTGCACGACCTTGTAATAAAATGACGAAATCTCCCGTCGTCATGCGCTTCTCCGGGAAGCCCGTGGCGTATCATTTCAACGGCACCCTGCGGTCCCTGGCGGATCTCACCGATCCGTCCCGTACCGTGATCGTGACAGACCAGCATCTCATGGAAGCGCACCGCCAACGTTTCGACGGATGGCGTACGATCGTGCTGGAACCCGGTGAATCGCAAAAGGTGCAAGCCACGGTTGATGATATCATCCGTCAGCTCATTGAATGGCAGGTCGACAGATCCTTCACCCTTGTGGGCGTCGGGGGTGGTGTCGTCACAGATATCACCGGGTACGCGGCATCGGTCTACATGCGCGGACTGCGCTTTGGCTTCGTGCCAACAAGCCTGCTCGCCATGGTGGATGCGTCCATCGGCGGCAAGAACGGCATCGATGTTGGTCCATACAAAAATATGGTCGGGGTCATCCGCCAGCCATCCTTTCTGCTTTACGACTACGAACTGCTTGAAACCCTACCTGAAACCGAATGGTCGAACGGCTTTGCCGAGATCATCAAGCATGCATGTATCCGGGATGCTTCGGCCTTCAGGCTCCTGGAACGACACGACCTGCACGATCTGCGACAGCGGCCCAACATCCTGCGACCGCTGATCAGGCGAAATGCCCTGCTGAAGTCGCGCATCGTCCGCCGGGACGAATTCGAGCAGGGAGATCGCAAACTGCTGAACTTCGGACATACGCTTGGCCATGCCCTGGAGACGTCCTATGTCCTTTCCCACGGACAGGCTGTGGCGTTGGGCATGGTGGCCGCCTGCCGCATCTCTGAGATGCGGACGGCCTTCGCCCATACGGACAGGGTGGTGGACGTGATCGCCCGCTACGGGCTACCTGTTGCGGGATCCTTTGATCCGGACAAGATCATGTCGGTGCTGCGTATGGACAAGAAGCGGGTGAGCCTGCAGATGAACTACATCCTCCTCGAACACATCGGTCGCGGCATCGTGCAGCCCCTGCCGTTGGAAGAACTGGAGGCACGCATCCGATCGCTGGCCTCATCAGGTCCTGCACTGGAGCCCATCGATCCTTCAAATTGATAGTTGAACCCGGGCCGGGGTGCTACGAAATGGTAGCGCTTCGACCTACACGAAAAGCAAGCGATGATCGCTAAAGTATATCCATCGATATTGAAAGGAGAGATCCTCTCCCCCCGTTCGAAAAGCTCCATGCAACGAGCCTGCGCGGCAGCACTGTTACATCAGGGCATCACCCGGATCATTCACCCCGGGAAAAGCAACGATGATCTGGCCGCGAGGGATGTGATCACCCGCCTCGGTGCGCAGATCACAGCGTCCGCTGATGGTCTGATCATAGAGAGCCATGGGGTGCATCCTCGTTCACCGCAGGTACATTGCGGCGAGAGCGGACTGGGTATCCGAATGTTCACACCCATAGCCGCATTGTCGGACCAGCCCATCGAAGTGACGGGTTCCGGCAGTCTGGTGACAAGGCCGATGGATTTCTTCGATGAGATCTTTCCGCAACTCGGTATCCGTATTGAATCCAATCAGGGCCGGCTCCCCCTGCGGATCCTGGGGCCACTCCGTCCGGCAGACATCACGGTCGATGGATCTCTGAGTTCGCAGTTCCTCACCGGTCTGCTGATGGCATTCTCTGCCGCCGGCGCTGCAGACGTGACCATCCGGGTCCGCGGTCTGAAGAGTCGTCCGTACATCGATCTCACACTCGCCGTCATGCGGAGTTTCGGGATGAATGTCCCGACCATGACGCCTGATGATGCATTTATCTTCGAAAAGTTTTCAACGCCCCCGGCCGGCCCGGTCACCTATGACCGTGCCGTGCTGGATGCGCTGACCTCCGCAGGAGGACAATTTGCCTTCGTGAACGATGTACTGGAAGTCCGCAAGTCTGACCGCCACGCCTTCGAGTTCGACGCGACGGAATGTCCCGACCTGTTTCCGCCCCTTACGGCGTTGGCTGCTCTGGCAAAGGGCGTGTCGGTCATCCGCGGGGTGTCCAGGCTGGCGCACAAGGAGAGTGACCGGGGGGTGACCCTTCAGGAGGAATTCGGCAGGCTCGGCGTGACCATCCGGCTCGACGGCGACCTCATGCACATCGAAGGGGGCGGGCCGCTGGCCGGCGCCCCCGTTCACTCAAGGCATGACCACCGGATCGCCATGGCATTGGCGGTGGCCGGTTTGCGCGCAGATGCCGGGATCACGGAGATCGCCGATGCAGAAGCGATCAGGAAGTCTTATCCGGATTTCTTCGACGATATCCGCGCACTTGGCGCGAGGGTGGACATCCTCCCATGATTCCTTCGAATCCACATCATAAACTCAACCATATCAACGTTATAGGTATGAATCGCTTCGGTACGCGTTTTTCCGTGTCCATCTTTGGAGAGTCCCATGGAGAAGGACTGGGTGTGGTCATCGACGGCTGTCCGGCCGGTATGCCGCTGTCCGTAGAAGATTTCATCGAGGATACCGAACGCCGCAAGGGCGGACGGCAAAAAGGGACGACCCCTCGTCAGGAGGAGGACCTGCCCATCTTTAAAAGTGGAGTGTTTCGAGGCATGACCACGGGCGCTCCGCTGATGTTGCTCTTCGCCAACGGCAATACCCGTTCGTCCGATTACGAGAAACAACGATCGGTACCCCGTCCCGGGCATGCAGACTGGGTCGCGCATCAGAAGTTCGGAGGCTTCGAAGACTTCCGCGGGGGCGGGCATTTCAGCGGGCGACTGACCCTCTGCCTGGTGGCCGCCGGCGTGGTCGCCAAGAAGATGCTGCCGATGCTCGACATCCGGGCGACGATCACCAAGATCGGAGGTCTGGCAGACCCGGAAGCGGGTTTACAGCGTGGCATCGACGCTAAGGATTCCGTGGGTGGGATCGTGGAATGCCGGGTCAACGGATTGCCCGTCGGACTGGGAGAACCCTTCTTCGATTCTGTTGAATCGCTGATCGCACACGCCGCTTTTGCGATACCGGCGGTCAGAGGCATTGAGTTTGGTACCGGATTTCAGGCTGCGAGCATGTTCGGTGTGGAACATAACGACGCCATCACAGATCCGGATGGCCGGACACGCACCAACCATGCCGGCGGCATTGTCGGGGGCATCACGAACGGCAACGAAATGGTGTATCGGGTGGCCATCAAGCCAACCTCCTCCACACCCAAAGAACAGCTGACGCTGAACTGGGAAACCGGAGAACTTGAAACCTTCTCTGTCAAGGGACGACACGACCTTTGTATCGCCTTGCGGGTTCCACCGGTGCTTGAAGCAGTTACAGCCATGGTCCTGGCAGACCTTATGATCGCCGAAGGTCGGCTGGAGAGGATCTGGAAGACATGACATAGAATATACGAAAAAAATACGAGATAAACAATGACAAGCATCTTTCATCTGACGACGCGAACTGACTGGGAACAAGCCCGCAATAACGGGGAGCATGTGGCCCCTTCTCTGCATGAAGAGGGATTCATTCACTGTTGCACAGAGGAACAAATGCCGGAGATCCTGCGTCGCTATTATCAGGGATCCTCAGATGTCATCGCCCTTCGGATCGATACATCCCGGCTTGAAAGTATGCTGGTTTATGAATGGTCGCCTGCGCTGGCCCAGACTTTCCCACATGTGTACGGCCCGATCAATGTCGACAGTGTTACTGAAGTGCTGGCCATGGCATCCTGAATCAGTATCAACGCCTCAACAGGCGACTTGGTTTCCACACATAAGCGAAGGGAGGAACAGTTGAGCTGTTCCTCCCTTCTGGTTTATACAAGGTCGTTGTCTTTTATCTCAGGATGGTCACATAGCCGGACATCTTGGCCCTGCCATTCTTCGGATTCACCACAAAGTAGTATGTCCCTGCGGGGAGTGCCTGTCCCTTCAAGGTGCCGTCCCATGGCACATTGTATCCTACGGACCGGAACATCAGATGTCCGGTCGTATTGTACACTTCGACGATGGCACCCGGGTAACTATCGATGTACAGGATGTCCCAGCGGTCGTTCACCCCGTCGCCATTGGGCGTGAATGTATTCGGTACCACCGGTTTGAACAGCACCTTCAGGAACATGGAGCTGGTATCAACGCAGCCCTTGTCGGATGTGACGCGCAGCAGGTAGCGGGTATCATTTGCCGGGGAGGCCACGGGGCGCAGCAGGGTAGGGTCGTTCAGACCGGCTGCCGGGGTCCAGAGATAGGTCAGTCCGTTACCATTGCTGGCATTGGCATTGAGGGTGATGTAGCCTCCCTCGAGGACCACCCGGTTGGGACCCGCATCCGCCACCGGTATGGGGTTTACACTCACGCTGTCAAGCGCGATCGTACTCTTGCAATCGAAGCTGTTGGTGATCATCAGCGAGATCTTGTAGAGACCGGTAGACCGGTAAACATGCTGGAAGGTTGGCTGATTCTGTGTATTGCCGTCGCCCAGATCCCATGCGAGTGTCTTCAGAGTGCCATCCTTGGTGTCGCTGGTATTTGTGAAACGTATCGCACCGCCCAGGCATACATCCGCCATCTCCTTGGTGAAGGAAGCGATCGGCTGGGGATGGATGGTATTGAGCACGATGGTCGTGTCATGTATACAACCCGCCGCCGTCGTTACCTGTAGTTTCACGTTGAAAGGGCCCAGGTTTGCATAGGTATGCGCCGGGTGTCGCATGGTTGATGTGTTCACCGGACCACTGCCCGGATCCCCGAAATTCCACGCCCAGGAAAGGGTCGAGGTGTCGGCTCCCGGCACCCACGAATTATTCGTGAACGGGATGATAGCATCCGGCAGACAACTGATAGCCGGGAAACTGAATGCAGGCCTGGCCAGCGGCTCAACCTTCACATTCATCGTCTTGACTGCACTGATACATCCATTGGATGTGACGACCGTCAGTTTCACGGCATAGGTCCCGTAGGTCGGGAAGATATGGGTGAACGGTGCATTGTTCGTGCGGATCACCAACGGACTGCCATCGCCGAAATCCCAGCGACGCTCCGTGATGGCCCCTTCTGCAGAGGTGGACGAATCGCTGAATGTGACTGCCTGTTTTTCACAAACAGGAGTGGTCGTGACCCCGAAGTTGGCGATCGCCCGCTCCCATACCTTGATCGTCTGCGTCAGACTATCTGCGCAGCCGCCCGTATTGGAGGTATACACATACTTGATCGTGTGGGTGCCCGCACCTGCCAGTGCAGGGTCGAACAAGCCGGTGGTACTAACACCCGGCCCGAAGAAGCGGAAGGTACCCGGTACAGCCCCGACTTCCGATGCCTGCGTGATCTGGTATTTAGGTGCGTCGTAACAGATATTGGGCAACGGTTGGAATTGCACCTTTGGCGCCGCATTTACCGTGATGGTCTGGGATGTTTCATTGAGGCACACGCCACCAGAATAGGCCCGGAACCGGATCTGGTAGGTCTTTGTCAGCGGGCTCTGAAAATTGGGATAGAGATGCTTGTAGATCTTACCAAGTCGCGACTGATCATCCGTTTGCACCACGGTCGGACTGCCCTGATTGTCCCACCAGATCTCGATCTTGGTGATCACGCCGGGGAATACCGTAGAACTGTCGATGATGGCGACGGAGTCGTTGGCACACAGGGTTGTCGGATTCATCACTACGAACCGGGCAACGGGATAACTACCATTCACCACCAGCTTCTGGACAATGGTATCCCTGCAACCATGGTTGGTATTGATCTCCAATCGTACATCATAGTTGCCTACGGCCTTGTAGCTGTGCTGTGGATCCTTCACGATCGCTGTATTCGGACTAACCGGTGGAGTATTCCAGTTGGGGTCTCCGAAATTCCAGCTCCATTCCGTGATCGTGCCTGTGGCGCCAACCTTGGAACTGTCAAGGAATTGCGCATAAGTATCGTTCAGACAGACTTCCGGAATGATGAATCCCGCTTTGGGTCTGGGATTCACGACCAATGCAGGTACGTTGTTCACACTGACGCAGCCGTTGCTGTTGGTGACGGTGAGGCCGATTGCATATGTTCCTGGACCGTTGAATACATGCACCGGATTGGTCTGGGTCGATGTGTTGGCCGTACCGCTGGAGGGGTCATTGAAATTCCACTGCCAGTTCGTGAGGCTGCTGCTATTGGCGACCGACTTATCGGTAAAGGCGATGGTTCCGGTTGCGCAGATCGGTCCGGCTGTCGAATAACTGGCGACGGGCAGCGGGAATACGGTGATCGTGGCCGATCCTGTTTGGTTCTGCTGACAGGTAGTGGATGATGATTCCTTCACACTGATCAGATTGTAGGTGAAGGTGCCATCGGTTCCGGTGGGAACGCTCACCGTGACCGAATTGCCGGAAGTGGTGGTCACGGTCTGTGGCGAACCTCCGTTCACATTGTATGTGAAGGTGTAGGGGGCTGTTGCGTTGGCACCGGTGAAGGTGATCAGGGGGGATGTTGCGTTGCGGCAGAGGCTCGTCGTTCCACTGATCGTAGCGGTCGGCAGCGGGTTCACGGTCACCGTGGCCGTTCCGGTGGCATTCTGTGTACAGAGGCTTCCGTTGCCGTCCGTTACGTTCACCAGGCTATAGACGAAGGTGCCCGTTGTTCCTGTCGGCGCATTCACCGTTACCGAATTACCCGTAGCTGTCGTGACTGTGAGGGGACTGCCGCCATTGATGGTATACGTAAATGTATAAGGCGCATCTCCGCCGCTTCCGGTGAAGGTGATCTTCGGTAATACGGGATCGTTATGACATACCGGCGTGGTGCCGGAAATCGCAGCCGACGGGGTCGGGAGGATCGTGATGGCCGCCGTTCCGGTTTGATTCTGCGTACAGGCCGTCGTGCTGGCATCCTTCACACTGACCAGGGCATAAGTGTAGACGCCACGGGTTCCGGTCGGCACAGACACATCTGCAAAAGGATCGCTTCCCGTTGTGGTTACGGTTTGGGGCGCTCCGCCATTGATGGTATAAGTGAAGGTGTAGGGTGCGGTCGCATTCGACCCGGTAAATCGGATATTGGGTGCTGTGCTGTTCAGGCATACCGTACTTGTACCGGAGATCGTCGCTGCCGGCAGCGGATTTACCGTCACTACGGCAGAACCGGTGGCCGTTTGCAGACACTCCAGTCCGTTGCCATCGGATACACTTACGAGTGCATAAGTGAACACGCCGGGCGTAGTGGTCGGGACGGCGATCGTGGCTGTATTGGATGGAGCCGCGCTTTGAAGGGTCTGCGGACTGCCGCCATTGATGGTGTAAGTAAATGTGTAGGGGGCCACGCCGGAAGCGCCCGTGAACGTCACGACCGGAGATGTTGTGGCATTATGACAGACTGCCGTCGTACCGCTGATCGTAGCCGTCGGTTTGGTGAACACCGTGATGATGGCGGAACCCGTCTGCACTTGAGTACAGGCATCCGGACTGCCTTCTCTGACCGATTGCAGGGAGTACGTGAATACGCCTGTGTTGTTAACCGGGACGGCTATCGACACCGTGTCTCCATTTACGGTGGTGATGGTTTGCGAAGACCCTCCATTGATGCTGTATGTGAAAACATAGGGAGCAACACCCAGTCTGCCGGTGAAAAGGATCCTGGGGGGCGTTCCGTTCTGACAGGCTGTATCCGTACCGCTGATCAGGGCAATGGGCAGGGGGCGGATGCGGATGGTGCGGGTGATCGTATCCGATACACAGCCCACATCTGTTTGAACGGCATAGCGGATCGTATAGTTGCCGGAATCAGCGTAGAGTTTGGTGCGGTTCAGTACCGAGTCGATCGTGTTATCTCCGAAATTGATATACGCTCGGGTAAAAATTCTGCCAAAGGCCTTGGAAGTGTCAAGGAACTGGACGGGCTTGCCGATGCATGTATCCGGACTGATGAATCCCGCAATGGGATTGGCCAGTACGTCAAAATCAAAGTTGATCTCCTGTTCACCCCCGCATCCGTCGGCTGTGGGGTTGTTGGCGATCAGCTTGATTGGATAGAGGCCAACCGTCGGAACGTTGTATTTTGTAGGTAGTTTGTAGAGGTAAAGTTTTTTCCCATTTACGACTGAACTATCATTGGGGGCAGGTGAATTGGTGACCACGTCCGCAATACCCATGCCATTCAACGCCGTCCCGAAGATCCAGCTGAGTTTTGTGGGCTTGTATGGGAAGGTCATTGAAAAATAGAAAGGGGTGTTCCGGCAGGTGGTCGGGATCTTGACGGTGGCATTCGGCGTTTCGACAGAGATATATTGATAAAGGTCCTTGACATTCGCACCCGCGGAATAACCATAGGATTCAGCATTCGCATATCCATAAGCAAGGGCATTAAAACCAGAATCTGAAGAAAGGGTATGATACCCCTGATTGACGTTGCTGAGATATGCATATGAATATGCGGGGTTGCCGGGGTGCGGTAACCAGGAGCTCGCCGGAACCATCACCCCATCGATCTTGAAAGAAGAGATGGCAGTTCCTCCATTGGGAATGATCACATGAATGTGGTGTTGCCGACCCGCTGTTGCAATGAGGTTTGAACTCACCAGGGTTACGTTGGAAATATTCTGTTCCAAAGGATTCAGCAGGATCATGTCTGGATCATACGGATTACTGGCGCCGTTGTTGCTGCAACCCTGAGTGGTGAAGAACTGCGCCACAGCGATGGGCTGATCCGATGTGATGCTGTTTGGGGTACTGTTATTGAATTCGTAGTAGCTATTGTTCACAAAGGAGCCGGCCGGTATCAAGGTACCATTGAGATATACATTGGCCGATGCCGTACTCTTCATGATACGATAAAAGTTGGTGGGCCTGCTGAAGCTAGGTACGGTCAGATAATTTTTACCCCAGGAGGCGACCGGATACAGCTGCTGATACAGATTATCCGAAGAGTTTGCCCCGGACGTACAATTGCCGATCCGTATTTTACCTGCACCTGAAAAGACGGCGATGCGTTTGCAACCCGAAGTTCCGGAGGCAATGGATCTGATGGTCGACCCCGTCAGATCTGAACCCAGCCAGGCACCTCCGGTTGCCGCTGCATTTACTGTGCCGAGTACCTGGAAGATCTCCCCTTTGTTCAGCGTTACCTGGTTCGTTGAACCTGCAGCCCAGCCGTTGGTGGTAGGGGATGATGGAACGATCTCTACAACCGTATTGTCCTCTACAGCAATGACGGTCAGGTATGAATTAGAGCGACCTTCATTAGACACTTGAGTGAAGTTCATGGACACATATTCACGGCCCAATACATTGGTCGGAAGACATACGGTTGCTCCGCTCACCGCACTTGCAGAAATGTAGGAATAAACAACAACCGGTTTGTCTGCCACCACCCGGACCGTTTTACCGATGAACTTACCACCTCCATTCAAAAATAATGTATTGGGAATCGTTACCTGTACTACCTGACCGGCGGTGAGTGAACCGGTCTGGATGTTTGCCCCACCAAAGATCTCTACAGAGTAGTTCGTAGCCATGTCCGAGGTGATGTACAAGGTCATACCCAATCCGGCACCATTGCTGTTGGCCATGGCCACATGATAAGAATAAGGAATCCAGAACTCCTTACCCTTATTTGAGAAATCCTGGGCAAATCCTGAAATCGTAAATACCAGCAGTGCAAGCAGTAGTCTGATTCTCATCATCGATTGTCTTCTGTGAAACGTCTTGTGCAATTTAAGTCAATACATTCAGCTTCGGTACATTAAATCTGTATTGGACCAGGGAATGGATATAAGGTTTAAGCAGGCAGGATACAGCGCGTAAAACCATGATGGATGGTTTTTGGGGAGGATGACATGTCTTCGCTGTCATTCTGTAGATCCTAAGTCTGCGTAAAGGCATTTACCTGTCATTCCTCGCCAATATCAAGACCATAAAAAAACCTTCGCCGTTGGGTGGGGCGAAGGTTATTCAACGTGAATATTTCGGATCTCATCCTGTCGACCGCATCAGTCGAAATAACTCAGGTTGGTCTGAGGGGTCAGCGCTAGTACCGTCTCATACATCAGCCGGATGGTATTTTCGATGTCATCCTTGTGCAGCATCTCCACCGTCGTATGCATATAGCGGAGCGGGATAGAGATCAGCACCGAAGGACATCCATCGTTGGCATAAGCAAAGGAGTCGCCGTTCCGGTACTCCGGCTCAGCGTGCGCCACTGCACGGGTATCTTCTTTTCTTCTGCAGTTTCTCTGACCAGGTCCAGCAACTTGTTGTGTATAGCGGGGGCGTAAGCCAGTGAAGGCCCTTTGCCACAGGCGATGTCTCCCTCGATCATCTTGTTGACCATCGGGGTGGTGGTATCGTGCGTAACATCTGTGATGATCGCCACATTCGGTTTGATCCGACGGGCCATCATTTCCGCACCCCGAAGACCGATCTCTTCCTGCACCGCATTGACAAAATAAAGGGCGTAGGGCAGTTTTTTCTTGTTTTCCTTAAGTAGTCTGGCAACTTCAGCGATCATGAATCCGCCTACGCGGTTATCCATGGCCCGGCCCACCAGATAGTCAAACGCGAGTTCATCATACCCTTCTTCGTAGGTGACCACGGCGCCAATGTGTACGCCCAGCGATTCGATATCCTTGCGGCTTCGCGCACCGCAATCCAGGAAGAGGTTGTCTACCCGGGGAGCCGTTTCTTTGCTTTCGCCGCCCGAGAGCCGGGTATGGATCGCCGGCCATCCGAATACAGCCTTCACGGGACCCTTTCGGCCATGTATGATCACGCGCTTGGCGGGCGCTACCTGATGGTCGACGCCACCATTACGCTTCAGATAGATCAGCCCTTCCGGTGTTATGTAATTAACGAACCAACTGATCTCGTCGGCATGCGCCTCCAGCACAACCTTGAACGGAGCGCCCGGGTTGATCACCGCAGCAGCCGAACCATAGGGATCGGTGAACTGCTCATCCGTCCACGCTTTGATGTACTCCAGCCAAAGCTTCTGTCCGTTCCATTCGAAACCCGTGGGAGAGGGGGTGTTGATGAGATTTTTCAAAAAGGCGTAGGAAGCTTTTCCGGTAACCTTCTTCGTTTTACCCTTGTCCTGTTTTGCCATAAGTCGGAAGCGTATTTACTGAATGATTTGCATGAAGGATCCCTGAGCCGATCCTGTCTTGACACAGGAGGTTTTCAAGGCCTCAGGATGATGATCGCAGGCGTCTTCGCCGTATCGCTCATATTGCCCTTGGCATCCCGCATCCAGAAGCGAAAGGTCGCGGTATCCGGGCGCGTGCAACGAGGTTGCAGCTCAAAGGGGTAGGTGAAGGAGAGCACGACATCTCCGTCAAAATTTCGGGTTCGGGGGAGGTCTGACGGAATTTTGTACAACTGCGAGTCGATGAAATTGCTCGACGGACAGCGGGTGGTGGTCTTCATCACATAGACCATATCTTTGAAATCACCCTCCTTGTCGGTCAGCCGCAAGACGATCTCCAGTTTGCCGAAGGCAGGGACCGTGGTCGAGCTCACGCTCTTGAGCGTGAGTTGTGGTTTGCTCTGAAACGTATCTTTGCTGCAGGCTGTCAGCAGGGCCGCGATGATGATGAAGGACAGGAAACTCCGCATGGGTCCGTCGTTTAGTTCTCCAAAAATAACCATTCCGGCTTGAAAACCCCTTTCCATCCATATCATTTTGAAGGTGCGGACACGGAATTTAACATTTCCGACTTCACACGGTCGGCCCTGGACACCTTTAGGTTCCAGTATGATGAGAATCCGGTGTATCGCCGGTTTGTAGATATCCTGGGCCGTTCACCACAAGAAGTACGAAACGTACAGAACATCCCATTCCTCCCGATCCGGTTTTTTAAGTCGCACAGGATCGTGACCGGCAATGATCCGGTCCGGCGCGTCTTCCGGAGCAGCGGAACATCCGCTTCAGGCGATAGTCTGCATCACCTCACCGACACCGGCCTGTACGACCGCAGCCTGATGGCCGGTTTTTGGAGGAACTATGGCGATCCCCGAAACTGGTGCATCCTCGCCCTCCTGCCCAACTACCTTGAAAAGGGTGATTCCTCCCTCGTGTACATGGCGGATCAGTGGATGCGGGCGGGTGGCCATCCCGACAGCGGGTTCTATCTGGACCAGTTCGATCGCCTGCATGAAACGCTGAAACGACTTGAGGCGGCCGGGCAACAGACCCTCCTAGGCCATCCATTCCGAATACGGGATGACGGAACTCCTGTCCCAGGCTTATGCTCCGACGGACGGGTTGTTCAGTACTCCGCCCTGGATGCGGGTCCTGATCCGGGCCGAAGATGATCCCTTCGCTAAAACCGCCATTGCGCTCGATCAACCCGTGACGGGACTGGTTGATATCATTGACCTGGCGAATAGCAATGCCTGTGCATTCGTCTCCACCGATGATGTCGGGCGACTCCATCCCGACGGGCGCTTCGAGATCATAGGTCGTCTGGATAACAGCGATCTCAGGGGATGCAGCCTCCTGGCCATTTGATTCTTACGGGTTGCGTTTTCATTGCGGGTGGATATCCTTATCTTAGTGACCCGTCAGGTAATTCCTTTTAATTAATCAATGAGCAGCATGCGCAGATACTTGTTGGGCCTGGACATCGGCTCCTCTTCCGTTAAAGTAGCCCTGGTCGATGCAGATAACGGAGCACCCGTGGCCAGTGCCTTCTCACCTGAAGTGGAGATGCCCATCCTGGCCCCGGAACCGGGATTCGCAGAGCAACATCCGGATACCTGGTGGTCGGAATTAGGACAGGCATTGTTAAAGCTGCGTAGTCGTCATCCTTTCCAATCAGATGAAATTCAGGCGATTGGCATCTCTTATCAAATGCATGGCCTGGTGGCAATTGACCGCCAGGGGATTCCGCTGAGATCTTCCATTATTTGGTGCGACAGCCGTGCTGTGGCGATCGGGAATGAGGCCTTCCAGCGTTTGGGGGAAACCTTCTGCCTTTCGCATTATCTCAACTCACCGGGCAATTTCACCGCTTCGAAGCTTAAATGGGTGAAGGACCATGAACCGGGTCTGTATGAGCGCATTCACCGGATCATGTTGCCCGGGGATTACATCGCGTGGCGACTGACCGGCAACATGGCCACCACTGTCTCCGGATTATCTGAAGGCATCATGTGGGATTTCCTGCGGGGGGATGTTGCTGCAGATCTGCTCAATGCCTATGGCATCGACAAGGGACTGCTGCCGGACCTTGTGCCGCAGTTCGGTCACCAGGGGAGTCTGACAGCTGATGCTGCGGGTGCATTGGGTCTGAAAGCCGGAACACCCGTCACCTATCGCGCCGGCGATCAACCCAACAATGCTTTCTCGCTCAATGTGCTGTCACCCGGCGAGATCGCCGCCACCGCCGGTACTTCCGGCGTGGTATATGGTGTTACATCCGAGGCCGCTTACGATCCCCGGTCGCGCGTCAATGCTT
>JAJTFQ010000104.1 GCA_021299955.1 Chitinophagaceae bacterium | reverse complement strand
AGATCGCACACAACGTGGAAGTGGGTTGCAAAAACGTCATCGCCGCCCAGGCCGGTATCAGCGGCAGCACCAAGATCGGCGACCATGTACAGATCGGCGGACAGGCCGGCATCGCAGGGCACATCACGATCGCTGAAGGAACCCGTGTTGGAGGTCAAAGCGGCGTGACAAAAGCCATCAAAACGCCCAACACCGCGCTGAACGGCACACCAGCCTTCGATTACAAGACCTCACTGCGTACACAGGCACTCGTGAGACAGCTGCCAGAAATGGAACGACGCATGCAGGAAATTGAACGCATAGTGCAGCAACTCAGGCATGCGAATCTATGATCGGATGATGCCGCACATACGGTCATGCAACCTGCCATCCGGCATAAAGCTACTCCACAGGGAATGATCGTTCCCTACCTGATAAATGAATTATCTTTGCGCCCTTAAAACCTTATAGGACATGGAGCCAGGCTTCAATCCAGACTTTCAGCATACCCTTAAGAGCTCCATCAGCATCTCCGGCACGGGGCTGCATACGGGCATCAATGTGGACATGACCCTGAATCCGGCCAACCCGGGATTCGGCATACAGTTCAAGCGGATCGACCTCCCCGGACAACCGGTAGTGAAGGCCGACTGCGACCTGGTGACGGACACTTCACGGGGTACCACCCTGGAAGATAACGGCGCGCGCGTCAGTACCGTCGAGCATATTCTCGCCGCCCTTGTGGGCCTGGGGGTCGACAACTGTCTGATCGAAGTCAATGGCCCCGAGATCCCGATCATCGATGGCAGCTCCCAGCCCTTCGTCGAGATTATCGACGAAGCAGGCGTATTCGAACAGGATGCCGCCAAGAACTGGTACACCATCGACACCAATATCACCTACCACAACGAAGGAAAGCGTGTCGAACTCGTGGCCATGCCCGCCACCGAATATAAGGTGACCACCCTCATCGATTTCAACAGTCCCGTCCTCGGAACCCAACACGCAGGACTGAAATCGATCCGGGATTTCAAGTCCGAGATCGCACCCTGCCGCACCTTCTGCTTCCTGCACGAACTGGAAGCGCTGCTGGACCATAACCTGATCAAAGGCGGAGATATCAACAACGCAATTGTTGTCGTCGACAAGCCCGTGACCGAAGAAGAAATGAGCCGCCTGGCCAAAGCCTTCGGCAAGGATCGCATCGAAGTCAAAAGCGAAGGTTACCTCAATAACCTGGAACTCCGCTTCCCCAACGAACCCGCCCGCCACAAACTGCTCGACGTCGTTGGCGACCTCGCCCTCATCGGCTATCCGATCAAGGCGCATATCATCGCCAACCGACCCGGACACTTCTCCAACGTGGAATTCGCCAAGCTGATCAAACAGTACATTCGGAAGAACAAGCACGTAAAGGACGTGCCGGTGTACGACCCGACCCAGCAACCGGTGTTCACCACCCAGCAGATCGAGAAGAAACTGCCGCACCGCTACCCCTTCCTGCTGGTCGATAAGATCCTCGAACTCTCCGACACCCACATCGTAGGCCTGAAGAATGTCACCTTCAACGAACCTTTCTTCACCGGTCATTTCCCCGGAAACCCGGTCATGCCGGGCGTCCTGCAGGTAGAAGCCCTGGCACAGACGGGTGGCATCCTCGCCATCAACACCCTCCCCCCCGGAGAATACGACACCTATTTCGTGAAGATCGACAACTGCAAATTCAAACAGAAAGTCGTGCCCGGAGATACCATGCTGCTTAAACTTGAACTGCTCGGACCGATCAGAAGGGGCATATGCGAAATGCACGGCACGGTTTATGTAGGCAACAAGATCACGACCGAAGCCTATTTGATGGCACAACTTGTCAAAAGAGGCTGACACAGGCCACGTCAACCGGACCCCGGCATACAACAAACAACACCCCGAGCATGATCCATCCCCACACATACATCCATCCCAACGCCAAAGTGGCGACCAACGTCAAGATCGACCCGTTCACCGTCATCCATCAGAACGTGGAGATCGGCGAAGGAACCTGGATCGGCAGTAATGTCACCATCATGGAAGGGGCCCGCATCGGGAAGAACTGCCGGATATTCCCGGGAGCCGTGCTTTCCGCCATCCCGCAGGACCTGAAATTCAACGGGGAAGTCACCACCGTGGAGATCGGCGATAATACCACCATACGTGAATTCGTGACCATACACCGGGGTACGAGCGACCGGTGGAAGACCGTCGTCGGGCAGAACTGTCTGATCATGGCCTACACCCATATTGCACACGACTGTAAGATCGGCGACAACTGTATCCTCAGCAACAATACCCAGGTGGCCGGCCACGTGACCGTCGGCAACCACGCGATACTCGCAGGCATGTGCGCCGTCCACCAGTTCGTGAACATCGGCCAGCACGCCTTCGTGGCCGGCGGTTCCCTCGTCCGCAAAGACGTGCCGCCCTACATCAAGGCCGGCCGAATGCCCCTCAGCTATGCCGGTGTGAACTCCGTCGGCCTTAAACGCAAGGGGTTTACGGTGGAGACCATCAACCACATCATGGACATCTACCGCCACATCTACAATAAGGGCATGAACACCACACAAGCCCTGCAACACATCGAAGAAGAATTCCCCGTCACCGACGAACGCGACGAGATCGTCACCTTCATCCGGGAAAGCGGACGCGGGATCATCAAGCGGCATACCAAAAATACCATCGATGAGGATGTGTCTGAATGATGCCGGAAAGCGGTTCAACCGCGACTGGATCTTCAGACATGTGGACCTCGAGATCCACGCAGGCCGGCGCTATGCCCTCACCGGTCACAACGGCTCCGGAAAGTCGACACTCCTGCAGCTCATCGGAGGTATGATCACACCCAGCGAAGGCAGCCGAAGCATCGAAAACCAGGGAAAAGCCCTGGAAGAAGATACCGCCTATCGGGAGATATCCTTCTGCGCACCCTACCTCGAACTGATCGAGGAGATGACGGGTATGGAAAGTTTGCGCTTTCACCAGGGCTTCAAACCCCTGCGCGACGAACACACACCAGCCTCCATCCTCGAAGCGGTGGGATTACAGAAAGCTGCAGACAAGCAGGTCAGGCACTACAGCAGCGGGATGAAACAACGACTGAAACTCGCACAGGCCTTCTTTGCAGACACGGCCCTGCTCCTGCTCGACGAGCCCTGCACCAATCTCGATAGAACGGGCATCGCCCTGTACCAAACACTCCTGGCGACCTGCACCGAAGGTCGCATCGTTGTCATCGCCAGCAATGATGAAACGGAATATGAGGGCGCAGACACCATCCTGTCGATGGACGCCTGGAAGAAATGACCCCGGTCAGCGCTGACTGGCGATCAGCAGGTTCAGGTCAGTGTACTTCAGACCAAACCGCTCGCTGAGATGGACATTTGTCAGCGCTCCCTTGAACAGATAGATCCCCGACCGGATATTGAACTTGTGCCAGACCAGGTGCTCCAGTCCCCCGGAATCCCCGATCTCCAGCAGCAACGGCATCAGCACATTGCTGATCGCCTGGGAGGCAGTGCGGGCGAAGCGCGAAGGGATGTTCGGTACACAATAGTGCTGCACACCGAACTTCATGATAACCGGATGCTCGTGTGATGTGACCTCTGATGTCTCAAAACAACCGCCCCGGTCGATGCTCACATCCACGATCACGCTGCCACGGCGCATGCGCGACACCATCTCCTCGGTGACAACGATCGGGGTCCGCCCTCCGGCCGATGACAGGGCACCCACCGCTACATCACAGGTCTTCAGCTGCTTGGCGAGGATGCCCGGCTCGATGACAGAGGTCCAGAGCCGCGTACCCATATTATTTTGCAGGCGCTTCAGCCGGTAGATATTGTTATCGAAGACCTTCACACTGGCGCCGACCGCCAGCGCCGTCCGGGCAGCATACTCACCCACGATGCCCGCACCGATGATGATCACCTTCGTCGGCGGAATACCTGAGATCCCCCCGAGCAGTACCCCGCGCCCCTGACGGGTATCCCCGAGATATTGCGCGGCAATAAGCATCACCGCACTGCCGGCCAGCTCACTCATGCTCCGCACAATGGGATTGTGGCCGGAATCATCCTTCAGGTTCTCGAACGACAACGCAGTGATCCGGCGCTCCATCATGCGCTCCAGGATATGCTGACGCATCACGGGCAGATGGATGGGAGAAATGATCATCTGGTTGTACTGCAGGAGGTCAAGTTCCACATCGCTCACCGGCGCCGACTTGATGATCATCCCGCACTCGAATACTTCCTTCTTGTCATATGCAATGCGGGCCCCGGCCTCACTGTAGTCCTTATCGGTATATTGTGCACCCTCACCGGCCCGGTGCTCGACCACCACCCGATGCCCGTTGCTGGCCAGCACGGCCGCCGCCTCGGGGCTCAGCGCGATCCTGTTTTCCTGAAAGGCTTCCTCGCGGGGGATCCCGATCATCAGGGAATCACCGCCCGGCCTGATGTCCAGGGTTTCCTCCATGGTCTCATAACTGATGGAGGAACTGATGAAAGGCTTACCGGATGACATGCTCAAGGTTTGAACACAAGATAATTCATTATCAGCGGTCTCGGACATACAGGTGACGCCTTCCGTCCGCCAGCACATCCAATTGCAAGGTCGTGGTATCGTCCGGCAGCAACTCGGCCGATCTCGAAGGCCATTCCACAAAACAAACCGCCCCCGATTCCAGATCCTCCCCGATCCCGGCATCCAGCGCCTCCCCGGCATCCGCCAGCCGGTAAAGGTCCATGTGCAGGATCTCTGAGCCGGTGCCGGTAGCGTAACGATTCACCAGCGAATAGGTGGGACTGCTCATCACCTCCTTCACCCCCATCGCCCGGCAGATCGCATGAACCAGCGTGGTCTTGCCCGCCCCGATGTCACCCTCCAGGGCGAACACCCGACGATCGCCACGCCAGGCCCAAAAGGCAGCGGCTACGGCATCGATCTCCGCCAGCGAAAAGATCCATTCCTTCGACATGCGTCAAAGATACCAATATCCAACAGGCGGAGACCCCGCCGGAACGCAAGTCCGTTGCAAAAAGCGAATCAAAAGGTGATGGGGGGATCGGTAACTTTGCATTATGGAAAAGATCCATTGGAAGGTGGAGGGTATGACCTGCGCGAACTGCGCGCTCACCATCAATAAATACCTGCAGCGGGAAGGTCAGCAAAACATCAAGGTCAACCCGATCGACGGGGACGTGCACTTCGACCTGGTGGAAGGCACACAACCCGATCGCATCCGCAAAGGGATTGAAGACCTGGGATATCATGTCGCAGGACAAACAGGACAACAAAAACAGGCCAATAAACGATGGCTGAAAAACCACCTAAGCCGTTTTTTGTTCACCCTGCCCTTCACCGCCCTGCTGATGCTCCTGCATCTGATCCATGAAAAACTGGCTCCCGGACTTCATTTCCTGATGGATCCCCGGGTACAGCTGGGCCTCAGCCTTCCGGTGTACTATGTGGGGATGGACTTTTTCGGCCGCAGCGCCCTGAAAAGCCTGCGGAATGGCATACCAAACATGAACGTGCTCATCGCCCTGGGGGCAACGGCCGCCTTCATCTACAGCCTCACCGGTACCCTGCTCGATCTGGGCCCCGCTTTCATGTTCTACGAAACGGCGGCTTCGATCATCACCCTGGTATTCCTTGGCCACTACCTGGAAGACGCATCCATGACCTCGACCCAGCGGGCCCTTAAAGCTCTCAGTGCCTCGCAAAAGGTGATGGCAAATATGATCGCCTTCGACGACAAGTATGAGGAACAAATCTTCCCGATCGAAAACACCCAGCTGAAGGTGGGCGATCTGGTACTGATCCGTTCCGGTGAACAGGTGCCGATCGATGGCAAGATCATCTGGGGAGAGGCAGAAGTGGATGAATCGATCATCACAGGCGAGTCTGTGCCCGTGCATCGGGTAAAGAAGGACGATCTGATCGGCGGAAGCGTGGTGGTATCCGGTACGGTAAGGGCGCAGGTGACTGCCGTTGGTAAGGACACCGTCCTGGCCGGGATCCTCGATATGGTGAGTCGCGCTCAGGGCGCCAAACCACCCGTTCAGCTGCTGGCGGACCGCATCGCCGCCGTATTCGTGCCGGTCGTCTTGATAATATCTGTCATCACCCTGGGCGTGAATGCCTGGGTACTGGGAGACTTCGGAGAAGCGCTGCTCCGGGCCATCGCCGTGCTGGTGATCTCCTGCCCCTGCGCCATGGGCCTCGCTACGCCTGCCGCAGTGGCTGTGGGGATGGGCCGCGCCGCCAGGAATGGGATCCTGTTCCGGAACGCCGCCAGCCTCGAGAAGTTCAAGGATATCCGGCAGGTGGTCTTTGACAAGACGGGCACCCTCACCACCGGTTCTTTCACAGTGTCGAAGGTCCACGTGATCGACATGCCCGAGGACACCTTCCGGCATGCCGTCTGGTCGCTCGAAAAATACTCCAACCACCCCATCGCCAAAAGCATCACCGAAGCCTTCAAGAGTCGCCAGGACATCCGCTGGGAAAGCATCGAAGAGGTCCGGGGCGTAGGCATGCGCGGGATCGACCGCGAAGGCAATGAATGGATCGCCGGATCCTGGCAACAGGTCTCTGCACTGACGGATGACGCAGGGCACAACGTATATGTCACGCGCAACGGAACGCTGGCAGGCTGGATCGACCTCACCGACGAGATCCGCCCGGAGGCGGCCGAAATCATGGGCTGGCTGAAACGCAGGGGCATCCGTACGATCCTGCTGAGCGGAGATTCGGAGCCGCGTTGCGCTGCCCTGGCTTCCACCCTCGGTATGGATGCGCACTTCAGCAGCCAGAACCCCGCGCAGAAGATGGAACGCATCGCCGCCTTCACCCGCGAAACCCCCACGGCAATGGTCGGCGACGGGATCAACGATGCACCCGCCCTGGCGCAGGCCACCCTCGGCATCTCCCTGAGCGATGCCTCCCACCTGGCCATGCAGCAGGCGGAAGTGGTGCTGATGAACCAGGGCCTGCGACAAATGCCCACCGCACTGGGACTGGGCAGGCATACCTACGGCACGATCCGCCAGAACCTGTTCTGGGCGTTCATTTATAACATTATCGCCATCCCGGTCGCAGCCGCAGGACTGCTCACACCGACCCTGGCAGCGGCGGCCATGGGCCTCAGTGATGTCGTACTGGCGGTGAATTCGATCAGGCTCTTCGTCAAAAGGGTCGTCTGAACTGCACACGCACATCACCATGACACCCGTCGAGATCCTGCGCACATACTGGGGACACGACTCCTTCCGGCCGATGCAGGAGGAGATCATCCGGTCCGTACTCGACGGCAGGGACACCCTCGCCATCCTACCCACCGGCGGCGGAAAGTCGGTCTGCTTCCAGGTTCCGGCCCTGGCGATGGAAGAAGTCTGCATCGTCGTCACCCCTCTGATCGCCCTGATGCAGGACCAGCTTCAGCAACTCTCAAAAAAAGGCATCCCTGCCGCCGCACTCTATGCAGGCATGGGATATCTGGAGATCCGCTCCACCCTCAAACGGGCCATCGACGGGGAGGTCAGATTTCTGTACCTATCCCCCGAACGCCTGGCCACCGGCAGTTTCCGGGATGCACTTCCACATCTGCCGCTGAACCTGATCGCGGTGGACGAAGCCCATTGCCTCTCGCAATGGGGCTATGATTTCAGACCCGCCTACCTCGACATATACACCATTCGGGAGCGTCAAAAAAAGGTCCCCATCCTCGCCCTCACAGCCTCCGCCACAGGCGAAGTGGAGGAAGACATCTGCCATAAATTGAAGTTGAAGGAACCGGTCACCTTCCGGCAGTCCTTCGAACGCCCGAACCTCTCCTACAGTGTGATCCAAACGGAATCCCGCTACTCGAAACTGACAGAGATCCTGAAAAAAGTATCGGGCTCGGCGATCGTCTACTGCAAGACGCGTCGTCAGACGGTGGAGATCGCCCGACAGCTCGAACGGGAAGGGATGAGCGCAGGCTGCTACCATGCAGGACTCGACCGCGAAACCCGACGCACCCGACAGCAGCTATGGATCGACGGACAGCTGCGCATCATGGCCTGCACCAACGCCTTCGGGATGGGGATCGACAAGCCCGACGTGCGCATCGTCATCCA
The DNA here is from genome assembly GCA_021299955.1 of Chitinophagaceae bacterium. Classification (GTDB taxonomy): domain Bacteria; phylum Bacteroidota; class Bacteroidia; order Chitinophagales; family Chitinophagaceae; genus Pollutibacter. The sequence goes on along the minus strand of JAJTFQ010000104.1, from coordinate 250 downwards.
CCTTGCGCCGCCCGACTGCCTCGAGAACTACTACCAGGAAGCCGGCAGGGCCGGGCGCGACGGCAACAGGTCCTGGGCCGTAATGCTCTTTCAGGAAGGAGATATCCAGGCCCTCGAACGCCTGCCGGAAAGCCGCTATCCGCCCATGTCATTCATCCGGACCGTCTATCAGTCGCTCGCCAACTACCTGCAACTGGCCAGCGGCATCGGCGATGACCAAAGCTTTCCCGTCGACCTGCAAGACCTCTGC
>JAJTFQ010000014.1 GCA_021299955.1 Chitinophagaceae bacterium | reverse complement strand
TGCCGGCGTTCATCAACATGCGATTCAGCGAGGCTGTCTTCCATACCTTCCCGGCGACGCGTTCCCCGAAACTACCGGATCCCAGCTCAACCGCCTCATGCCGGTTTTCCAGCAGGAGTTCATGCAGATTGATCTTTACGGCGCAAACCTCCGTACAGTTTCCACAGAGGGACGAGGCATAACTCAGGTGCTTCCACTCGTCCATTTCCTTCAGATGCGGAGTGATCACGCTGCCGATCGGACCGCTATAGGTCGTTCCGTAGGCATGCCCCCCGATATTCTTGTAGACCGGGCATGCATTCAGACAGGCCCCGCATCGTATGCAGTACAGACTTTCGCGGGAGACGGGATTGGCGAGGATATTGGTCCGCCCGTTGTCGAGCAGGATCACGTACATCTCCTCCGGTCCGTCAGTTTCTCCGGGTTGACGGGGCCCACTCACGATGGTATTGTACACGGTCACCTTCTGCCCTGTCCCGTAAGTAGCCAGCAGGGGCCAGAACAGGGATAGGTCGTCGATGGATGGTATCACCTTTTCGATGCCCGCTACGACGATGTGAACCCGCGGCCATGCGCAGCTCAATCGAGCATTGCCCTCATTTTCAGTGATGGCAATACTCCCCGTGTCCGCAATGATGAAATTGGCACCGGTCACCCCCACCTCAGCAGCCGTATATTTTGCACGAAGATTGACCCTGGCAACCTGCGTCAACGCTTCCGGACTCAGGTTAGGCGGCGTATTGAGCTTTTCGGCAAACAGACGGGCGACATCCTCCTTGCTTTTGTGCATGGCAGGCGTGACGATGTGATACGGCGCCTCTCCATCCAGCTGCTGGATATACTCCCCGAGGTCCGTCTCGACGCTTTCAATGCCGATGCCCTCCAGGTAGTCGTTGAGATGGATCTCTTCGGTGACCATGCTCTTACTCTTGACAACGGTCCGACATGCATGCCTCCTGCAGATATCCCCGATCGCGGCCTGTGCCTCTGCCACGTCGGTTGCCCAGATCACCTTCCCTCCCCGCTTCTGGAGATTGCGTTCAAACTCTTCCAGTTGAGTATCCAGCGACTCGATGGCCTTCCACTTCGTCACCTTCGCCTTGCGGCGGACCAGTTCCACATCTGTGAACTGCTGCTTACCCATCGGCACAACAGCGTCATATTTGCCGATGTTGAAACGGATCTTTCGACGATGTTCCAGATCTGCTGCCTTGATCGCACTCTTGGCCAGAAATGTCTCGGATGCTTGTCCCATATGATGTATTTGGACAGACAGGCCGGAAACTAAGGGCGGAGATCAATCCTCCGACCGGCTTCGTTCCCGGGCTACCTTGTCGAGTATTTCGTAAAAATCATCTCCGTACTTTCGGATGATCGCGTCCTTCAGAAACGTATATACCGGCACCTGCAGACTTTCGCCCAACGCACAACCCGGTGCGCAAAGGACTTCCCTTGGTTCGTAATTGACCATCTCATAGCCATTGTACTGACTGCGCTTGGTCTTGATGGGATAAAGATGGCAAGAGATGGGTTTACGCCAGCCGATCTGCCCATCTCGGTACGCCGCCTCAAATGCGCACTTGATGGTTCCTTGTTCATCCCGGATGCCATAGGCGCAAATACCGCCGTCCACCGTCGGGGTCACCCAGCCAAACTCCCTGTCATACTGATACATACCCTTGCGCTCCACTTCCCGGATACCTTCAGGGGTCATCAGCGGGCGTACGATCTCGTATGCCCTGACAACTTCGTCCAGCTCCTGTTCTGTCAGCGGAGCCCCGGCGTCACCATCCTCGCAACAACCTCCCTTGCAACGGGCCAGGTCGCAAACAAACTGCTTTTCAACGACATCGTCGCTGATCAATACCTTGTCAATGACTATCAATTGAGGGCTTTTTACAAATTTAAACCTTTGATGGCAAAGGATGAATGCCGGTCGGACACCCGGTAGATTATTGCCACCTGAGTGTCTCGATCAGATGTCTCATATCAGCCTCCAGGAACGCATTGACCACAGAGAGCGAATCCTCGTTGGGCGTGGAGTCGAAATAAAGCGCCCCCCGAAGGAAATGCCTGGTGCTGTCGGTCACATAGAACTGCCGCGCCGTAGCCGCATTCCCTTCTACCCTGAAATAGGCACCCGAAACACCGTTTGCCGTCCGGAACAATGAGTCGCTGATCCCCGAGGCCTTTGTCGTATGCTTGAAGGTCATCCGGTACGCCTCGTCCACCAGTCCGTCAAAGGTGTTCATCGCCACCGAGTCGATGTATTTTTCTCCACGTTTCACCTTGTAGGACGAAGAGCCTCCGATGGCCTTGTAGCTGAGATAGATCCTGCCGTTGAACCCCGGGAAATCAATATTGATCCAGAAGGGATTCTTTTCCGCCCCGTCGAACAGGCTGCTGTCCCTTACGATCCTGCCATAGGCCGGATAGTCGAACCGATACGGAAAACCCTGCTCGTTGAATTCGACATAAGACCGCTCCGGGAAATCGATCCTGAAATACCCACGGGGCTTCGGGGTATAAGGTCGGTTGCATGAGCAGATCGCCGTCAACAGAAAGATTGCGCAGAACAGGAACTTGTACATCTCATGGATTATTGGGTGGTATGATCTGGACCCTGACCCGCAGGATCCGGTGTCGGGCCACTTCAGCTGCAGTGAAAACATATCCGTCGCGCTCGATCTCCGTTCCGGCGACAGGGATCTCTCCGGCCAGTTCCAGCATGAGACCCGCCATCGTTTCGTGGTCTCCCTGCATCGGCTGGAACGAGGTGGCATCAAGGCCCATGAACGCACAGGCGTCGCTGATCATCGTTGCGCCCTCGAACATGAAACTATTGTCATCCAGCCGAATATGACGGACTTCATCCTCGTCAAATTCGTCGCGGATATCTCCGATCACCTCCTCGAGGATATCCTCCAGGGTGACGATGCCCTCTGTTCCACCGAATTCATCCACCACCACCGCGAAATGCATGCGGCGGGCTCTGAATTCCTGCAGCAGATCCTCGATCGGCTTGTGTTCGGGCACATAGAAGGCCGGACGCACCAGGGGCAGCCAGTCTGTATCTGCCGGAGCATCCAGCAACGGCAGCAAGTCTTTGGTGTGAATGATGCCCTCGATCCGGTCGAGGTTGCCCCGATATACCGGCAGTCGGGAGTACCTGAGTTCCGCCACCAGCCGAAGCAGTTCCGGGAACGGGATCGATCGCTCGATGCCATGCACATCCACGCGACTGCGCATGATCTGACGGACGGTCGTATTACCAAAACGTATCACCCCCCGCACGATGTTGCGCTCTGCCTCTGAAGCCTTCGGGTCAGATGTCCGGTCAAGGGCCTGATCGAATCTGCGACCGGCATCACCCGCACGGCCACCACCGAAAAGACTGCACACGTGATCCGAAAACCTGATGGCAAGCCTCGCCGACGGCAGGAACAGGAGATGTACCGGCTCCACGATGACATAGGTAAAATGAATGAAATGCATCTTCCGGTACTGAGCCCACTGCCTGGGCAGGAACTCACAGACCAGCAGGATCAGGCCGCTGATGATCAGGATGCGAAGCAGCAGTGAAAACAACAGATGCACTCCCGACGCTGTGAACAGGGGAGACAAGAGCAGATCACAGACCACAACGATCATAAGGTTCAATACGACGCGGGCCACGGAAAGTGATGCAAGCAGCGTACGCGGCGATTCCAGCAGCCGCACCACTTTTCTGGCGACGGGCTGCCGACGAACCTTGAGGCGGTCGAGGTCGGCCCAGGACATACTGAACAAGGCGACTTCGGCACCGGTCATCGCGAATCCGGCGGTCAGACAGCAAAGCAACAAGATCAGCAACGGCAGAGACCCGGCCTGGGGAAAAACCGCCAGCAGTCCTGTGAACAGGAACATGGGTAGATCGATACCGATGTTAGAGAACATGTGATGGGTGATGGTATGATGCGACACGTACAGGCCTGTTTCCAACCGGCCTGGATCGCGCAATGCAAACTTACCGATTTTACAGGCAGTCCGCGAGACCCTAAGCGCCGGACGGCGGGATCATCCGGCAGAAAGAGAGGAATGTCGATCGAAGAACTGACGTACATGGCGGGGAAGAGCGACAGATGGGAGTTCAGCTATGTCAACCCATTGATATCCATCCGGTAGCAAAGGCCTGGTGACCGGACGAAAGACGAGGAACCTTCCCGAAATCTGCTGATGGGTCAGCAGTTGTACATAAGGATCGGAACATTCGTATACCCCGGGAGCTGAACCGCCATTCATCGCCAATAACATGGGATGAGCGCATAGTTCCGTCTCATCCGTCGGCATCGGAGACTCGATCAGGATGGGCTCAAAGAGATGACGCCACACATCCCTGCCGGTGCGCTCCCGCAGGGGCAGTTCATGCCCGAAGACCGGGATCACGTAGTCCATCCATCTTAACCGGCGGGCAGGCTTGGCCGTCCTGACGGGCAACTCGTCCTGGCACGACAGCCGGAAGGCCTGACATCCATCCGCCAGTGGACACTCTGCACACTTCGGGGATGCCGGTTTGCAAACCGTGGCGCCAAAATCCATGATGGCCTGATTGTACGCTCCGGGATCCTCTCTGTATAAGAGACGCTGAGCCCATGCCTCGAGCCTTCTGCGCACCGGGCCTTCATCCACAGACTCCTGCACACCGAAATACCTGGCAAGTACACGCAGTACATTGCCATCCACCACCGCATGCGGAAGTCCGAAAGCAAAAGATGAAACAGCGGCCGCCGTGTACGGGCCGACACCCTGTAGTGCGAGGATGGCACCATGGTCGGGCGGGAATACGCCGCCATGATCGGATACCACCTGCCGTGCAGCTTTCAGCAGGTTACGGCAGCGGGCATAGTAACCCAGGCCTTCCCACAATTTGAATACCTCCGCATCCGGAGCCGCAGCCAGCGATCGGACATCCGGATAGGTGCGGATGAAGCGCTCATAGTATGCCCACCCCTGCTCCACCCTGGTCTGTTGAAGGATGATCTCGCTCAGCCAGATACGGTACGGGTCCCGCTCACCCTTCCAGGGCATCGTGCGGTGATTGTCGTGTTTGTGCCATCGCATCAGCGACCGCGTGAAAAAATCAGCGGCAGCATCAGGGGGAGAGGGCTGAGTTTTGTCAGGATTTCCTCGCTTCATACAATTTTAAATCCCGGAAATCGTTCTTATTCCTGCAAAGATGCATGTAATCCGTTGATTTGCTAAATTTTAGGTAATTTGCCCGACAGGCTGGCCTTTACAAAAACACCCGAAACCCTTTCAATCCTCATCCAACCCCAAGACGAAAAAATCATAAATATGAGAAAAGCCGACCTGATCAACAACATCGCCGAAAAGACAGGCATTCCGAAAGTGGACGTACTCGTCACCCTTGAGACGATGTTCAAGGAAGTAAAGGAATCCCTCTCAAAAGGCGAAAATATCTACATTCGCGGCTTTGGCAGCTTCATCACCAAGAAAAGAGCAGCCAAGATCGGTCGGAATATCAAAAAGAACACGGCCGTTCACATCCCCGCACATTACATCCCTGCATTCAAGCCCGCCAAGGAGTTCACCCATGAAGTAAAGAAACTCCAGGCAGATGCGAGAATCAACGAAGACGGCGCCGACGAAATGGCATGATAGCCATACCTTTGTCGGAAAACCTACTTCCCCTTGAACAGACACATATGGATCGTGACGGGTGGAGGATTGCTGTTGCTGTTCACGCTTTTCTTCCTTGGAAGAACCACCAAGCCAACCGCCACCACCACCGCAGTTACGAATGCCCCAGCCAAGGGGCACGATCACCCCGATACGGAAAGCATCCTGGCTGAGGCCAGGAAATCGCTTACGCCCTCACAGTCTGCCTTCCTGGCCACGCTGGAGGGAACCGTGCACCGGGGTGATGTCGTTTCCCAACGCATCAATGCGTACGAAGCCCTCGCCGCGTTCTGGCGCGACAGTGCCCGGGCACTCCTCCCCTTCCTCTGGTACACCGGAGAAAAGGCAAAATTGGAAAAGTCTGAAAAAAACCTGAACTTCGCGGCCCACGCGTTGCTGGAGGAAGTGCGGGGACAACCCGATCCGGGACGCAAAGCCTGGATGGCTGAACAGGCCCAGGCCTTGTTCAATGAATCCCTCGCCCTTAATCCCTCCAATGATTCCGCGATCGTGGGCCTCGGAAGCACCTATTTCTTTCATGCCGGACCCGGAGGGGCTCCTATGGAGGGAATCTTGAAGATCCGGGAAGTGGCGGCACGGGATTCAACCAACATGTTCGCACAGTTCATGCTGGGATATGGAGGATTGGTCTCGGGGCAGTTCGACAAAGCGGCGGAAAGATTCGAAAAGGTCGTAGCAGCGGAACCCTGGAACAAAGAAGCCATCTTCCTGCTGGCGGAGAGTTTCGAGCGGTCAGGCAACCGGGATAAAGCAGCCTATTGGTACGGGATCGCCCGCACCAAGGTCGATAACCCCGAAGCGGTCAAGGCCATAGATGAGAAGATAAAGTCATTGCAATAACGTACATCATACAAAATTAAGAAGCATGCCCTGCGGTAAGAAAAGGAAAAGGCATAAGATTGCTACCCACAAGCGTAAGAAGAGATTGAGGAAGAATCGTCATAAGAAGAAGAACAAATAGTTCTCTCGCCCGGCCGTCAGGCCAGGCTCCCTGTTCAGGATTGGCCCATACGATGTGTCGACGAAAGTTTCGTGCACCCACGTCGTATGGGCGTGATCCATGACGTACATATTCCCAAATCCTGCTGTCAAGCTTGAACAAAGAACTCATCATCAATGTGGATTCACAAGGCGTTGAAATCGCCTTGCTTGAAGACAAAAAACTGGTGGAACTGCATTCCGAAAAGACGGATGCCAGTTTCGCGGTGGGAGACCTGTACCTGGGCAAGGTCAAGAAGCTCATACCGGGTCTGAACGCCGCCTTCGTTGATGTAGGATTCGAGAAGGACGCGTTCCTGCATTATACAGACCTCAGTCCCTACGCCAAATCCCTGCTGAAGTTCACCCAAATGTCCATGCAGGACAAATCCCAGGAGGGTTTCGACTTCTCCAGATTTGAGGTAGAGCCGGAGATCGTCAAGACCGGGAAGATCAACGAGGTGCTCGGACAAAAACCGAACATCCTGGTACAGATCCTGAAAGAACCGATCGCCGCCAAAGGTCCCCGCCTGAGTTGCGAACTCTCCCTACCCGGCCGGTTCGTTGTGCTGACCCCCTTCAACGATGTGATTGCCGTGTCTCGGAAAATTCACTCGTCTGAAGAGCGCAGAAGACTCCAAAAGATCGTGGAGTCCATCAAGCCGAAAAACTTTGGCGTGATCGTACGGACTGCCGCCGAAGGAAAAAATACGGCCGAACTTCACGAAGACCTGCAGAACCTCTTCCAAAGCTGGAGATCCATCCAGCAGAACCTCAAGGGCGCAACCGCCCCCGCGAAGATCCTGAGCGAGCAGACAAAAACCACCAGCATCCTCCGGGATCTCCTCAATGAGGATTTCAACAAGATCGTAGTGAATGACAAAGGCATCTTCACAGACACCAAGCTTTACATCCAGAAGATCGCCCCCAACAAAGCAGATATTGTGACCCTCCATCAGGGAGGGGCTCCCATATTCGACCAATACGGCATCACCAAGCAGGTGAAAGCCTCTTTTGGTAAAACGGTCAACCTGCCCAGCGGCGCCTATCTGATCATCGAACATACCGAGGCTCTCCATGTGATCGATGTCAACAGCGGTTACAAGAGTGTCAGCAGCAACCAGGAGGAAAATGCCCTGCAAACGAACCTCGAAGCGGCAGAAGAGATCGCCAGGCAGTTGAGGCTTCGCGATATCGGAGGCATCATTGTCGTCGATTTCATCGACATGAAACTCCCGGACAATAAGAAGCGGCTGCATGAAGCCATGGAGACCTACATGCGGATCGACCGGGCAAAGCATGCGGTGCTCGCCATCTCAAAGTTTGGTCTGATGCAGATCACACGGCAGCGTATGAAGCCGGAAATGAGCATCAACACCCAGGAAATCTGCCCTTCATGTCATGGAACCGGAAAGATCGGTTCCTCGCTCATCCTGGAAGATGACATCGAAAAGAACCTAAGCTATCTGGCCATGCAGAAGCACAAGGGACTGAAAGTGGCCGTGCATCCGATCATCCACGCCTACCTGACCAAGGGATTGTTCTCCAGGAAATGGCGTTGGAGTTGGAAATATGGGCAACTCATCTCCATCAGAGCCAATAACAATTATCACCTGACGGAGTTCCACTTCTACGATAGCAACAACGAAGAGATCAGACTCTGATCCTTTCAGTACCACACCTCCCGGTCAAACCTCCACCTGCACGGCCATGACAAGGGACACCTGCATCCTGGAAATGAATCGACTGGGGAGTGAAAATATCCCCTTCTGCTTCCTGATCGATTTCGAGGAGATAATGCCCCGCATCTGGCGGCTCGACCATCCTATGGATGAATTCAAATTCAGCTTTAACGACAGACATTCCCACCCGGCAGAAAGTGACGCTCCGGTAAACCTGACGGGGTTTCGATTCGATAAGACTCCAATCCCCCGGGATGCATATGCCAAGATGTTCAATTACACGATCGAAAGGATCCGGCGGGGGGATAGCTACCTGGTCAATCTGACAGCGCCGACGATCGTCAAATCAGACCTTAGCCTGGATGAGTGCTACGCACTTGGGCGATCCAGATACAAATGCCTGTTGAAAAAACAGTTCGTGAGTTTCTCACCCGAAACCTTCGTACGGATCAGGGAGGGTCGCATCTCGTCGCACCCCATGAAGGGCACCATCGACGCCTCGCTGCCTAATGCCCGTGAATCCATCCTGGGAGATATCAAGGAAGCGGCAGAACATGCCACGATCGTGGATCTGATCCGTAACGACCTCGGAAAGATCGCGACGGATATACGAGTGGACCGATATCGATACTACGAAGTCATACGCAATCACACCGGCACACTCGGACAGGTCAGTTCGGAAATTTCCGGACGACTGCCTGATGATTACAGACATCGGATCGGTGAGATCATTTTCGAACTACTCCCGGCCGGATCCGTATCCGGCGCGCCAAAGCGCAGCACCATGGAGATCATCCGTCATGCCGAGGGGCGCAACAGAGGATATTACACCGGTATAGCCGGTTATTTTGAGGACGGAAAACTGGACAGCTGCGTATTGATCAGATACCTGAATGCCGAAGGCAACTATCAGAGCGGCGGAGGCATCACCCATGCCAGCCAACTGGAAACGGAATACCTTGAAATGATCAACAAGGTCTATGTCCCGATTCATTGAAACCATACGGGCGGAGAACGGACTGATACCTCAGCTCCACCTGCACCAGGAACGCGTGTCCAGAACCCAGCGCGATCATGGTATGACCGGGGTTCCTGAGCTCCGAATCCTGCTGAAAAATGCCGACCTGAACTATCCGGGTCGATTGCGCATTCGCATTGAATACGGAAATGATGGCTGGCTGAATTGGGGGGTGTATCCATATTTTCGGCAAACGATTGGTAAAATGCGTATGGCGAATACGAATCCCCCCGACTACCGGTATAAATATGCCGACAGGGAATGGCTCAATGTGCTCAAGTCGCAAAGCGGAGCAGACGAGATACTCATCATAAGGGATGGCCTCATCACGGATACCAGCATTGCGAACATCGTCTTTCGTGACCGGCGAGGGTGGTGGACACCTGACACCCCGCTGTTGAATGGAACCGAACGGGGACGCCTGCTTGCGATGGGGGTCATTCATGAAGCGAGGATCATGCCGTCTGACTTGTCCTCGTTTAGCGGTTTCCGCCTGATCAATGCGATGCTGCCCTGGGAGGATGATTTGACACATGACATATCCGTGATCGATCCAAAGGAGATCTGCTTTTAAGAAGGACTGCATAAAAAAAGTGCCGTGATCAGATCACGGCACTTTTTTATAGATGGACCCTGAAGATCAGTTCTGGGTCATCAACTTGTTGTTCAGGATCTCTCCATCAGGGATCGGCCAGATGTATTCGGCCTGGGTCGTGGAGATGGTTGGCACGTTTGCCTTGCCGGGGATCGGCAGACCGAGACGCAGGAGGTCTGGGCTGCGGCGTCCTTCGCCCATGAATTCAATACGACGTTCCATGAGAATGGCATCGATGAAAGCCTGGTTGTTGGCAAAACCAGCGGCAGTGAACGCGGTCGGCTGGCTGCGCACATGCACTGCGTTCAGCAGGGCGAGTGCACGGGCATCCACACCAGAAGTGGTGCGGGCGATGGCCTCGGCCAGACTGAGGAGTACTTCGGAATAACGGATGATCGGGGCGTAGTCCGTATTCACAGGACCCGTGGGATACTTGTTGACCCAGGTATTTCCAGTGCTGGTCACAAGCAGATCTGTCCTGCGCTTGTCATCTGCCCTGAACTCAGGACGTCCGAGGATACCGGTGCTGATCAGCGGATACTCACTGCCGCCGGCAGGAGCCGGTCCGAAATAGAAGCAAAGTGAGTTCTGTGTACCTGGCAGGTTATTGGCCGTGAAGGGCAGGGAGAAGATGGACTCGGTTGTAGTGAACGTAGTGAAAACGGTCCTGATATTTGCCTGAAGCTCATGAGCGACACCGGTGGCTGCCCGGAAAGGAGCTGCTGTCGGAACGATCTTGTTGGCTTCCGTAATGGCCTGAGCATAGCGACGCATGCTCAGATTTACGCGGACTTTGAGCGCGATCGCCGTATTCTTGTGAACACGGGTCGTGCTGGTCAACGCATCAGCATAACTGGCAGGCAGGTTCTGCTCTGCGAAATCAAGGTCCTGAAGGATCTGGTCGTAAACCTGTTGAACCGTGCTCCGGACCAGGTCGTTGTCACCGCTGCTTTTGTTCGCTTTCAAACGGAGAGGAAGACCCGGCTTTGAGCCATTGCCATCCCAATAGGGACGAGCGTAGAGCTGCAGCAGGTCATAGTAACACATGGCGCGGATGAAGCGTGCCTCACCATTGTAGTTGGCTGCCAGTGCGCTACCCACGACGGTGTTGCCCTTGCCTGCCATACCTTCCAAGAATACGTTGGCCTGGTTGATGGCTGAATAGGCGGCGCCCCAAACGTTGGCCACCTCGTTGGTGGAGGCTACGAGGGTATGGTTCCAGGTCTGGAGACCGGTCACACCGTTGGTACGGAGGTTGTTGTAGTCCTCGCCACGGATATCGTTATACACGATGTAGCGACTACCCAGGTAGAGACCGGATTTAACGGAGGCGTAAAGTCCGTTGATCTGCTGAGCCACGCGATCCCTGGTATCGAATGCGGTAGCATCCGAAATGGCCGTGGTGAGTTGCGGGTTCAACCAATTGTCCTTCTGGCAGGACATCAGGCATCCGGTCGTGACGACCAGTGCCAGCAGGCTATGTTTGATCTGTTTCATCTTTCAGTTCAGTTTGCTCTGGTTAGAAATCGATCCTAAGGCCGAAGAGGATGGTCCGTGCGTTGGCAACGGAGTTCCGGTCGATACCCTGGTTCGTGTTGCCTGCACCGTTGGTGGATACTTCAGGATCCGGACCGGTGTAGTTGGTCAGGATGGCCAGGTTCTGACCACTGATGTAGGCGCGTACATTGCTGATCTTGGCTTTTTGAACAAGATCTGCAGGGAGCGTGTACCCAAGGGTCAGGTTACGCAGTTTCATGAAATCTCCTTTCTCCACATTCTGAGACTGGGCGAAAGCGGATCCGTTGGATACGTTGTCGCCGAATACGACACGCGGAATTTCCGTCTTGTCACCAGGCTTCAACCAGCGGGTCATCACTTCTGTAGAGCTGTTCCAGAAACGGTTGTCACGCAGACCGGCCTTGGTACCATTGTACACGAAGAACCCTGCCTGATAGGTGAGCATCACGTTCAGATCGAAGTTCTTGTAACGGAAGGTGTTATCCCATCCGCCGAAATACTTCGGCGTAGAACGGCCGAAGAGGATGGCATCAGCACCGCTGACCGCAGGAGCCGTAGTACCATCAAGATAGGTCCAGCGGCTCTGTCCCGTAGCCACCACATGGGTGTACTGGATCTGGCGACCGGCTTTGTTCACGAAGATGCGACGACCATTTTCCGGATTGACACCGGCGGTCTGTACCACGAAGAGGCTACCGATGGGAGCACCTACACGGGTGATGCTGGCCACTTCAAGACCTGCCGTACCTGTAGTGAATTCCTGGGCACCACCGGGTACCAGGGAAGTCACCTCGTTGTCGTTCGTGGTCAGGTTGAAGTTGGTATTCCAGGTAAACTCCTTAGTACGGATCGGGGTGGCATTGACCGTGAATTCAAATCCACGGTTGAACATGGTACCGACGTTGTCATTGATGGAGTTACCGGGGATACCGCGTGAAGGTGCCTGAGGTACACCCAGGATCAGTCCGTCGATGTCATTGTTGTAATAGGTAACATCGAAGGTCACCTTGTCATTCAAGATGCCAAAGTTCAAACCGATGTCTGTCTTCTTGGAGGTCTCCCACTTCAGATTGGCATTGCCTGCCTGGCTGAATCCGAGGGTACCCAGTGCTCCGTAGAGACCGGAACCATAAAGGGAAAGGGAAACGAAGTCACCGATACCGGCGATGTTACCAACGGTACCATAACTTCCGCGCAGCTTGAAGGAGCTGAAGATCTTGTCGATACCTGCAGATGCCCAGAAGTTCTCGCGGGTGACATCCCACGCTGCTGATGCACCCCAGAAATCGCCCTGCTTGTTACCGGGACCGAAGGCGGAGTATTCATCGCGACGAGCGCTGGCGCTCACAAAATACTTCTTACGGAAATCGTAACGGAACTGAGCGAAGTTGGACAGGAAGTAGTTCTCTCCACGGAACAATCCGGCAGGGTTCGGCGTCAACCATCCACCCTGAATGTCAGAATAGAAGGGATCAGAGATATCCTGGCGGGTCAGACCGAAACCATCGGAGATCGTGCGCTGCTGTTCGTTACCGACCAGCAAGTTGAAGGTATGATCATCACCGATCTTCTGATCGAAGTTGGCGGTGTTGGTCCACACCCAACGGCGGTATTTTGCCAGGGTGCTGGTGGCGCCTCCGCGAGGGAAACCATCACCATGAACAGGGGTCAGGAAGGTCTGGTTGTCCGTGTTCAGGTAATCGATGCCATATTGAGTCTTCAGCGTGATCCAGCTGAGGGGCTTGACCGTCATGTACAGATTGCTGTTGATGCGGTTGTTCTCGCTGGAAAATTTATTCAGGGCAACGATGGGCACGGGATTGTAGAAACCCACTTGACCGGTCTGGTTGTTCATGACACCGATCAGGCCTGATGAGTTGACATTGTATGAGCCGTCATTATTGTACGGACCTACATTCGGTGCTGTGATGAGGGGGATACGGCCAAGGCCAGCAGTGGCAAATGCCTGACCGGGCAGTGAACCCGTGTTGGGCGCCTTGTTGAATTCGTTGGAGTAATTGAAGGTGGCGCCGAGTCCAATGACTTTATTCGGGTTGTGATCCACGTTCATCCGCAGCGTCTTACGATCGAAATCGTTGGCGATCAGCATACCTTCCTGGTTGGTATAGCCGGCAGACATGAAGTACTTGGTCTGCGCAGAACCTCCGGAAATGCTGAGGGTATGCGTCTGCTGGAAGCCTTTACGATACACGTAATCGATCCAGCGGGTGTCGATCATCTTTCCGTTGGCGTCCAGGGAAGGATTGAACTTCTGGTTGGTGATACCGGCATTGGTCAGACCCTCATTCTTGATGGTCATGTATTGCTCGGCATTCAGCACATCCCACAGGCCATATGCTTCAGTCTGACCAAGGGTAACATCATAGGAAACCTTGGCAGCACCCGACTTACCACGCTTGGTGGTGATCATGACGACACCATTGGCGGCACGAGAACCATAAATGGCAGCAGCAGATGCATCCTTGAGGATGTCGATGCTTTCGATATCGTTCGGGTTGATGGAAGCCAGCGGGTTGTTGGCCGCAGAGTTCTGGCTCACGTCACCCTGGAAGGAAGGAACACCATCGATGATGATCAGCGGCTGGGAACTCAGGTTGATGGAGTTGGTACCACGCACGCGGAAAACCGGGGGATTGTTCAGTACACCGTTCGGAACCGTGATCTGTACACCGGCCGCACGACCTGCGAGTGAAGCTTCAAAGCTTTGCACAGGCATGTTGGCGATCGCAGATCCCTTAACGGAAACGATGCTACCGGTGGCCTCACGCTTTTTCTGCGTGGTGTAACCAACCACCACTACTTCGTCGAGTCCCGCGTTGCTGGCGTTCATGGATACATCGATCGTTGATTTTCCTGCGATGGAAACATCAACGCTTTCATAACCCACGTACGTGAAACGAACGGTCTTCACTTGGTCATTGACCTGAATGGAGAAGTTTCCATCATTGTTCGTCAACGCCTTGGCATCTCTGCCAACGGCCGTGACCGTGACCCCGGATAGGCCGGCTCCCTTTTCGTCTGTCACCTTTCCCGTAACCGTACGCACCTGGGCAAATGTTTGTGCCGTGCCGATGGCCAGGAAAAGAAGACACAAGAACAGTTTTCTCATGCTGCTTTTTTTGGTTAAATGAAAAAAAATGAAAAACCATTACCAATACATGCAATGGACACGCATTGTTTGGCAGTTTTTCAGGAATGATTGCGTTAAGGGACTGCTAAATTATTGTAAAATCCGCTCAATAAATGACCCTTTTACAATGAAAACGCTGCTTTTCTCCGTCGACTTTTTACCAATTGTGGATCCAAATAAATGATATATATGTCTAATTTAATGATTTACAATTATTTGCAATCTTATTCTTTTTTTGAATCAACCCATGTTGGTAAAATGAAAAACGCCCCCGTCTATGGACGGGGGCGTTAAAATATGTCGAAATGTCAGTCGTCAGTCGCGGTCGCGCGCACCCAGATAGATGAGGATATACTGTACCAGGGTCACGATCGACGCGATGGCGGCCACCACATAGGTCAGTGCCGCCCATTTGAGGGCATCCTGGGCCTGTGGCTGCTCCTGTGCATTGGTGATCCGGGTCGTACCCAGCCATGCCAGGGCCCTGCGGCTCGCATCAAACTCCACCGGCAGCGTCACGACGGAAAAAAGGGTCGTCATGGCAAAGAGTCCGATACCGATCAGCAACAGAGAGGGAAAAACATTGATCAGCAGGACACCAGCAAGCAGTACCCACTGGATCAGCATGGAACTGACCTGAACCACAGGAACCATCTTGCTCCGGAAGGTCAGCCAGCGATAGGCCGTGGCATGCTGTACGGCATGCCCGCACTCGTGGGCGGCCACAGCCGCGGCAGCAATCGTCGTATTATTATATACATCAGGACTGAGGTTGACCGTCTTGTCAGCCGGATTGTAGTGGTCAGACAAGAATCCGTCCACAGACACCACCTTTACATCATAAATGCCGTTATCCCTCAACATACGTTCCGCTACCTCGCGGCCAGATAGTCCCGAAGACAGGGGAAACTGGCTGTATTCCGAGAACTTCGAACGAAGCCTGTAGGAAACCAACATGCTGATCCCCACGAAGATCAGCGACACCAACATGATCGAGTTCATAAATGAATGGGTTTAATAGGTTTAACCTTGCAATGATACATCAAATTCATAGCCAAACCGAGCTTGCCTGCCATTTCGCCTGATGAATGAACACGCCCGCCATTTTGACACTACGAATGCCAACCCCAGGCGCGACATGATCTGCGCTCTTGACGAAATGAAGTTACTATGATTTGCTTTACAAATAATTATACATTACTTTATATATTAATTTGAATGAAGGTCTCCTGCCTGGAAGAACTTCCCAAAGTTATACACAACTGAAAATTTTATTTTATTTTCAGCACCTACTTTGTAATTTAGTGCGAGAATTTAATGGGTTAGTAAGTGACGAGGGCCGGATTCTTCCGGCCCTTTCCATTTTTTGAAAGGCCGCCACAAATCCCTCGGCAAGTCCCCGCCAACGGGATCTCAGGCTTTTCGAGTTCATCGTCTACCGGACTTTCACGGACAACCTCGTCCGATACACAACAGATCACCCCAACGAAGGCTGGCATGAGCAAGGTAAAAAAGGCGTTTTTCTGCAAGGAATGCGGGTATGAAGCGGCGAAATGGACGGGTAAGTGCCCTGCCTGCCAGGCTTGGAACAGTTTCACCGAAGAGATCATCCACAAGGGTGACGAACGCGAAAAATCATCCTGGAGAGATGAGGGTGCCCCGGCATCCACCGCCAAAAGCATGTCGCTCGATGAGGTCCAATGGGAGGAAGAAGAACGAATTCTGACAGCCGACCCAGAACTTAACCGGGTACTCGGTGGAGGCATTGTGCCAGGAAGCCTCGTGCTGGCCGCAGGAGAACCCGGCATCGGTAAATCCACCCTCTTCCTGCAGGACGCCCTGCGGATGCAGGACATGCGCACCCTCTACGTCACCGGTGAAGAAAGCGAACACCAGGTGAAGATGAGGGCCAACCGCCTTCGGCTGAGTCATAACGACTTCTACCTGCTCACCGAAACATCCACCCGCGAGATCTTCCAGGAGATCCGTAAGGTAAAACCCGGACTGGTCATCATCGACTCCATCCAGACCCTGCAATCCCCGTTCCTGGATGCATCCCCCGGCAGTATCCCCCAGATCAGGGAATGCACCGCCGAATTCCAGCGCTTCGCCAAAGAAACCCGCACGCCCGTATTCCTGATCGGACATATCACCAAGGACGGAACGATCGCGGGTCCGAAACTCCTCGAACACATGGTGGACACGGTATTACACTTCGAGGGTGACCGCCACTACGCCTACCGCATCCTGCGTACGACCAAGAACAGATTCGGTTCTACCTCCGAATTAGGCATATACGAGATGACCTCCGACGGAATGATGCCCGTAGCCAATCCATCGGACATCCTCATTCATCAAAAGGAGGAGCCCCTGAGCGGCATCTCCATCGCCGCCGGCATGGAAGGCCTTCGGCCACTGCTCATTGAGGTCCAGGCACTGGTCACCCCTTCCGTCTATGGCACCCCGCAGCGAACTGCCAGCGGCTTCGACCTGCGCAGACTCCAACTCCTGCTGGCCGTCCTCGAAAAAAGAGGTGGCTTCCATTTTGGTACCAAGGATGTGTTTGTCAACATCGCCGGAGGCCTGAAAATTGAAGATCCCTCCATCGACCTGGCCATGGTATGCGCCCTGCTTTCATCCTACGAAGACCTGCCCCTGTCGCAAAAGACATGCTTTGCCGCGGAAGTGGGCTTAAGCGGAGAGATCCGCGCCGTAAACAGGATCGAACAGCGCATTTCCGAAGCCGAAAAGCTGGGATTTGAACGCATCATCATCAGAAAATACAACCGGAAGGCAACGGAAGGATGGCAGGGAAACATTGAAGTGATCCCGGTGGCCACTGTGGAGGACGTCTACCGGCTCCTTTTCCCCTGAAAACAGGCTTTTATTCTCCTGCCGGAATGAGGAAAATACGGCTCCGCCTCCGCGAAGACCACCGGGCACGGCCTTGTTCGGGGGATAACTTCGCTGCATGGAAGTACAACATCTGCCCCGTCTTTGGCTGCACCAGGCCGGTACCCTGTTCTGGCCGCATCGCTGTCCCGGATGCGGCCGACCCCTTACAGACCCGGGCGAATCTGTCTGCCTTCGATGCCTTTTCGAACTTCCCCGAACCGGATTCTTACAACAGCCGCACAATCCTGTCGAAATGTTGTTCTGGGGACGCACTCCGGTCGATGCCGCCGGCAGTCTCTTCTATTTCAGCCGGGGTACCGCCATGCAGCGGATCCTGCATGCCCTGAAATATCGTGGTAACCGGCAGGCCGGCGTCAGGCTCGGCAGATCACTCGGTGAAGCCATTGGCGCATCCGGCCGGTTCAGCCCCATAGATGCCATCATTCCCGTACCGCTACATCCGGAACGGGAAAAAATCAGGGGTTACAATCAGGCAGAATGCATCGCCCGCGGCATTGCGGTCGCCACCGGATGGCCTGTGTGGACAGGACTGGTGAACAGGATCAGGCAAACGGACACACAGACTCGGAAGAACCGGATCGAAAGATGGTCGAACCTCTCAGATGGCTTTCGGCTGAGCCGACCCGAACAAGTCGCCGGTAAACATCTGCTGATCGTTGACGACGTCATCACGACGGGCGCAAGCCTCGAGGCCTGCGCACATGGCATTCTTCAGGCGTCCCCGGCCAAACTCTGCATCGCCACCATCGCCTATGCCACACAATGAGGCGGAAAACGTATTTTCGATGCACATGTATCGCATCCCTATCATTATAACACTGGCGGTCGTATTCTTCGGATCCTGCAGAAAAACGGAGCTCATCGATGCCGGACCGGAATCCGTCAGATGTTCGGCTGACACGATCCGATTCGATACGGTCTTCACAACCGCAGGATCCGCCACCACAGGCTTCCTGATCTTCAACCTCGAAGACCAGCCGGTAAGCATCAGCGCGGCCATGCTTGCCCGGGGTAACGCATCCATGTTCCAGATGAATATCGACGGGGTGCCGGGGCCAGTCGCGCGCCAGATCCGTATCGAGGCGCGGGACAGCATTTACGTGTTTGTCACGGTCAGGATCGATCCCGATGCAGCCACCAACCCGTTCCTGATTCGCGACAGCCTGCTCATTGAATTACAAGGCCGCACACAGTCCGTTATCCTGGAAGCGTGGGGGCAGAACGCCCGTTTTCTAAGGAATGTCGTCATTACCGGCGACACACGTTTCGACCGGACACTTCCCTATGTGATCCTGGGCGGATTGCAGATCGCCAGAAATGCGCGACTAACCATCGAGCCAGGCAGCAGGATCCATCTGCATGCAGATGCACCGATCCTTGTCGACGGCAGCCTGGTGACCCGCGGCTCGGCTGCCGAACCGGTTACTTTCACGGGCGACCGGCTCGATGAGGGATACCGGAACCTGCCGGCGTCCTGGCCCGGGATCTACCTGAGGGTCTCGAGTACAGACAACCGGCTGACACATGCCCGTATCCTGAATGCCTACAACGGGATCGTCGCCGAAGGCCCATCCGCCGCTAACCGACCCAAGTTGATACTCGACCGCTGTTTGATCGACAATGCTTATGAGGCCGGAATTGCGGGCTCGGGCAGCTCCATCGAGGCAGAAAATTGTCAGGTCAGCAATTGCGGCAGGAATATTCTGCTCCTGAAAGGCGGAGAATATCTCTTCAAACACTGCACCGTGGCTTCTTTCTCCCATGCGCTGATCCCGCATAAATACCCGGTCTTTACCGTACAGAACTGGGACAGCACGCGCCAGGGGGTGACCACCTATCCGGTATCCGTGCAGGTGGACAACAGTATCATCTGGGGCGATGAAGGAACCGTTGAACAGGAATTCTTTACGTCCAGGCGCGGAGCCAATCCCTTCCAGGTCAATCTGCGTAACTGTCTGTTCCGCGGATCCGCGGATCCGGCAAATGCCGTCTTATCAAACGGGCTGCGAAACCAGCCGCCTCAGTTCGACAGCATCAACACGACAAAGCGTTACTTCGACTTCCGGATCCGGAAGAAATTGTCCCCCGCCCTCAACAGAGGCTTGCCGGGGCTGGTCGTGAGAGACCTGGACGACATGCCACGGGATGCGCAGCCTGACCTGGGCGCTTATGAAAGACAGTAAATGAACCAGACACCCCGGGTGTTTGTTAGGAGTAATAATAACACACTAAAACTTCATCATGCTCAACGTGCTCATGCTATCAACCATCCTGACCTTTGCCGGTGGGATCTATGACTTCAAGGTACCCTCTTTGGACGGCAGCCAGATCGACTTCTCTAAATTCAAGGGAAAGAAAGTGCTGATCGTGAACACAGCCTCTCAGTGCGGCTACACCAAACAGTACGACGACCTTCAGAAACTCTACGAACAGTACAAGTCGAAGCTTGTCATCGTTGGATTTCCGGCGAATAACTTCGGCGGACAGGAACCCGGCAGCAATGAGGAGATCAAGGAGTTTTGCCGTAAGAATTATGGCGTGACCTTCCCCATGGCGGAAAAGGTGTCCGTCAAAGGCTCCGACACCCATCCCCTCTTCCAGTGGCTGACCCAAAAATCTAAGAACGGGGTGATGGACGCAGAGATCCGCTGGAATTTCACCAAATTTCTGCTGGATGAAGAGGGTCGACTGCTCGCCGTCTTCCCAAGCAGCGTGAAGCCCGGCAGCGAAGAGATCGTGAAATACCTCAAGTGAGGCATGGGGCAGGAGCAAACACCCCTGGTCATAGCCCGGGATCAGGGGTGTTTGCTCCCTGTTGACCCTGGAGCGATTATCTTCGTGTTTCTATGAGATTTTCCTCCGTTATCGGACAATCAGCCGTCAGGGAACGTCTAAAGGCTATGGTGCGAGACCAGCGCCTCAGCCACGCCCTGCTGTTTCTCGGACGCGAAGGAACAGGGGGACTTCCCTTGGCCATGGCCTTTGCCCAGTATCTCTGTTGCGACCAGGTAACGGGGCGAGGGGGCTCCAAAGTGCAGCCTGCAAACGCATCCCTTTTCGGGGAGCCGGAAACAACTCCTGCCGCATCTTCAGAGACCCTTCCTGATGATAGTTGCGGAACTTGTCCTGCATGCGTCAAGGCAGCAGGACTGATGCATCCGGACATCCACTTCACCTATCCGACCATATCCAAAAAGTCAGGCACCCCATCATTGAGCAGCGACTTTGCCGCGGAGTGGAGGGAATTTGTGAAGTTGCATCCCTATGGCAATGATTTTGACTGGCTACAGTTCATCGGTGCCGAAAACAAGCAGGGAAACATCACGGCGGCCGAATGCAACGAGATCGTCAGGGTCCTGAGCCTTAAAAGTTTCGAGCAGGGCTACAAGATCCATATCCTCTGGATGCCGGAATACCTGGGCACTGAAGGCAATAAATTGCTGAAACTTATCGAGGAACCCCCGCCCAACACCTTGTTTCTGCTTGTCGCACAGGACGACGCCAGGATACTGGCGACCATCCTGTCGAGGACGCAATTGGTCAGGATCCCACCGCTGGATCAGGATACCCTCGCGGCGGCGCTCCTCGCCCGGACCGGCGTAACAGAACAGCAGGCCATGGCCACATCCGTGCTGGCAGATGGCAACTATCGCGAAGCCATTTCCATACTGCAACACAACGAGGAAGACTGGCAATCGATGACCCGCGACTGGTTCAACGCCATACTCCGGGGTGGGCCCGTGGCTCAGGTGAAATGGGTGGAGGAAATCTCCAAACACGGACGGGAAAAACAGAAACAATTCCTGCTATACGTAAACCACCTGCTCGCCCAGAGTATCAGACTTCGATCCCTCGGTGATCGGGCACCGGTGATGCAGGACAACGAAAAGGATTTCGCCGGCAGACTGAACAAGATGGCCTCCATATCACAGCAACAGGCCATGGTCGAGGAACTTGATCGCGCCGCCTATCAGATCGAAAGAAACGCCAACCCCAAAATACTCTTCCTGGCGTTGTCCATCAGATTTTGGCATATCATCAGGGACAATTCACTAATTTTGATGGAGTGAGGGTACGGACCGGAACGTGAGGTCGAGCTGTGGGATACCGTACTGAAGGAATGTAACTGAGCCATTCATCGCTTCATATCTTCCCGGAAAAAGGATTTCCGTGTTCGTTTCCACCCCTGGAAGCACCCCCGGACCCCGTAAGTGGTCTGCGGTCTGACGCGGACAACCGACGCACCCTCCCTTGTCGGGTTGCCACTAGCATGTGGCACCTTCTATCATCATATAACGAACTCAGACATGGGATGTACCTCTTGTGGAACCGGCAAACCCAATGGTTGCCAAAGCAACGGCGGATGCAGTACCGGCAGTTGCAACCGGCTCAATGTGCACGACTGGCTGGCCAACCTCCCCTTCAGTGATCCCGAGGGATCTTGCAAGGTTGTGGAGATCAGCTTCAACAACGGCAGCAGAAAGGAATTCTACCGAAATAACACCCTGCAGATCTTTTCCAAAGGAGACATGGTCACCCTGGAAGGTGTCAACGGGTTCGACGTGGGCTCCGTGAGTCTGACCGGTGAACTCGTTCGCCTTCAGTTGAAAAAACGACGCGTACAGGAACATGCGTCCGACATGAAAAAAATCCTGAGGCGGGCCTCTGAAACGGATCTGCAAAAATGGCGCGAATCCAAGGGCCGGGAGAAGGAAGCGCTGATCCGGTCGCGGGCCATCGCCCGCCAGCTGAAGTTGAACATGAAGCTGTGCGAGGTGGAGATCCAGGCGGATGGCAGAAAAGCCACCTTCTTCTACATCGCAGACGACCGGGTGGACTTCCGTGAGCTGATCAAGATCTTCGCCTCCGAATTCCGCGTGAAGGTGGAGATGAAACAGATCGGTGCCCGGCAGGAATCAGCCAAGGTCGGCGGCATCGGAAGCTGCGGCCGTGAACTCTGCTGCAGCAGTTGGCTGTCGGATTTCAAAAGCGTGACCACCACGATCGCCCGGTATCAGAACCTCTCGATCAATCAAACCAAACTGAGTGGTCAGTGCGGGCGCCTGAAATGCTGCCTGAACTACGAACTGGACACCTACCTGGACGCACTGAACGGCTTCCCAAGAGATGCAGACAGTCTTGAAACCGTCAAGGGCCGCGCCAATCTGATAAAAAAGGACATCTTCAAGGGACTGATGTGGTATGTGCTGCCCGACAGCAACCGCCACTATCCGCTGACCATCGAAACCGTGCGAAAGATCCGCGAGATGAACCTCCGGGGCGAAAAGGCCACAGAACTGGAAACCGCCGAAACGAGTGGAGCCCAGAAGGCAAAGGAGGCCACACCACAGTTTGTGGATGTCGTCGGCCAGATCAGCCTGCGCAGCCTCGAACGCAACAGCCAGAAACGAAAGCAACGCGCCAGGGAAAGAGATAAGCCCGCCCCCGCCCTGCAAGGCAGGAACCCTTCAACACAGGACCAGCCGGCCCGCGAAAATGAACCCCGGCGGGATGGAGGCAAACCCACACCATCCGGTGGTCCCCGCCGGGAACCCGGACGCAGCGGCGGAGGCCCACGGCCTGCACAGCCTCCCCAGGCACAGGGCAGGCCCGCAATGGACAAGTCCCGGCCGGACAATCGCCCTCATCGTGGTCCGAGAAAAGGACCCGACAAACCGGCGGAACCTGGCACCTGACCCTCTCCCCAACATGCGATCGGGGCTGTGAAGACCACAGCCCCGATTGCATGTTCAGCATGTATACAAGTTTCCTTTCAATCCTGTCGGAGCGACTGATAGATCTGCTCATGGATATTGCTGCGGACATTCATCCGCAGCAGCTTGTTGCTGCCATCAGGATGCACCCGATTGGACACAAATACGTAAACGAGGTCCTGGGCAGGATCAGCCCAGGCGCAGGTACCCGTGAATCCGGTATGCCCGAAAGTAAGCGGAGAAGCGCTGAAGGTAGGATATGGGTCCTTGCGCGTGGCATTGTCCTTCTCCGGTTTGTCGAAGCCCAGTCCCCGTCGGCTGATCTCGCTGTGATAGGCCGTGAACCGGTCGATCGTCGTATCCGAAAGATATCTCCGCCCGTTGATAACGCCCTTGTTGAGCAACATCTGCATCAGCACCGCGATATCGTAGGCGCTGCTGAATAGTCCGGCATGACCTGCAACACCCCCGAAAAGCGCGGCACCCGGATCATGAACATCACCGTGTACAAGGCTGCGCCGGAAAATACGCTCCGCCTCTGTCGGGGCCACCATATGCTTCGGAAAACGCTCAAGGGGACGAAAACCGGGACTCACCAATCCCATCGGACGATAGAATTCCTTCGCCACGAAGGCGTCCAGCGGAAGTCCGCTGATCGATTCGACGATCTTTCCCAGAAAGATGAAATCATTGTCACTGTAAATGTAATTATCCGGCTTCTCCAGCCTGCTCTGTACCATCCGTTGATACATGGTATCACGGAAATCATTGCGCATATACATACCTTCCGTCACCCGGATATCGTATCCCTCTCCGGGTGTGGTCCGATAAAATCCTTCCCTGGGAATGCCGGTGGCCGTATCGATCGTTTCCCGGTAGAAAGGAATGAAGGATTTAAGACGGGCCTGGTGCAACAAAATATCCCGGATTCGCAACCCCTCCTTGTCGGATCCCCTTGTCCAGGGCAGATAATCTCCCAACCTGCCTTCCAGGGAAAGTCTCCCCTGGTCATACAGTTTCATGACAGAAAGGGTCGTGGCACAGATCTTCGTGACAGAGGCCATGTCCCATAACATCTCCGGATGTACGGGTGCCACACTATCATAGGTCTGGTATCCGAAAGCTTTCTGATAAACGATACGCCCCTTGCGCGCCACCAGCACAACACAGCCTGGGGCAGCCTGCTGACGGATGGCGTCATGGGCCAGCGAATCGATCACCGCCAATGATTCGGGGCGCATGCCAACAGCCATGGGCGAAACCGGAGGCATCAACTGGAAGGTAAGACCTGTCCCCACCGGCATATTTTCACACACCGTCACTGGCAGTCGACCCAGAGGTTGGAGCCGGCCTGACATCATCTCCGCAGCCACATCCCGCGTGACAGGCTCGTCTTCATAGCATACCAGGAGATTTTTTGACTGACATGCCAGCTGCGCGGCATAAGGGTTGCCAAACAATACCACCGCATGGGGTTTCAGGGCGATCGCATCCCTCCAGAGTTGAACAGCGGCATCACTCATGCCAAATTGTTTGCCGGGGAACCTCGTCAATCCCTGAATGGCCACCACCACGACATCGTATCGCTGACGGATCAGTTCGAGCATTGAAGGAACCCTGGCTACAGACTGCCTGTAGTCAAAATGAAAGACATCCGCGTCATGATCCAGTCGCATCTTTCGGGTGAACTCATTGTCACGGGATGTACCCAGCGAAATGAGCGCCACGCGACGAGCAGCCCCGGGCGTCAATGGGAATACTGACGGATCCTCATATCTGGCCAGCGTGATGGCTTTCAGGGCAACCTCGCGTCGGATCTCGGGTGAACGACGGTTGAGGTCGGCGGTCAGTCCCTCCAGCTTCACCGGCGACATGTTGGCCAGTCCATAAACGTATTTGGCCCTTAACACACGACGTACATGCGTATCAATATCCGACCAGGAAAGCCTGCGCTTTTTGATGGCCTTCCGGATCCTGACAATGGCCACTGGGATATCACCCGGCAGGCAGAGCATATCGTTGCCTGCGATGAGTGCCTCTACAGAGGCCTGGCCGTCTGGATAATACTTGCTCACACCCTTCATCTCCAGGGCATCCGTGAACGTGAGTCCCTGAAAGCCAAGCTCCTCCCGCAGCAATCCCGTCACATTCCTGGCAGATATCGACGTGGGTTTATTGGCGGTATTGTCTATGGCCGGGATGGAGAGATGCGCTACCATCACACTGCCCACACCACCGCGAATGAGTTCACGGAAAGGGAACAATTCCAGAGAGTCCAACGCGCCCCTTGACTTATTAATGATGGGAAGGTCGTAGTGAGAATCAACACTTACATCGCCATGACCCGGGAAATGCTTGGCGGATGCCATCACCCCGGCATCCTGCATGCCTCTCATATACTGCAAACCATATTGTGCAACGATCCGCTTATCCTCACCAAAAGACCGGTCGTTGATGACCGGGTTGGCGGGATTGTTGTTGACATCCACCACGGGTGCGTAGTTGACGTGAATGCCCAGGCGCCGGCATTGTTCTGCCACCCAGCGTCCGTACCGATAGATCAGATCCGGATCGCGCACCGCACCCAGCATCATTTGTCGGGGCAGTCCCGCCACACTGTCGAGCCGCATGCCGACACCATTCTCCCCGTCAATCGTCATGAGAATAGGCGTTCTGGCGATGGATTGAAAATAATTGACCAGGGAGGCCTGCTTTACCGGAGCTCCCTGGAACAGACAGATGGAGCCGATATTATACTTACTTACCGCCGCTTCTACGGCTGAATCGTGGAAGATGACCTGACGTGAGGCGTTGATCGAGGAGAGGCGCACCACCATCAGTTGTCCGATCTTTTCATCCGGCGAGAGCGTTCGAAAAACACTATCCACCCACTCCTCCTGTGGCAGGCGACTGCTGAATTGCGCATGGACGGACATGCTCGTACAGAGCAGGACAAGAAGATGTAAGCAGTTACGCATCATGGCGGCTTTCGGTTAAATCGATGTAAATTTGCAGGCTGCGCTAAAAATAAGAAGAATTGAGCGACCTCATACAACTACTGCCCGACAACATCGCGAACCAGATCGCCGCAGGCGAGGTCATCCAACGCCCGGCCAGCGCAGTAAAGGAGTTGCTGGAAAACGCGGTGGACGCCGGTGCAACCCATGTGCGGCTCATCGTCAATGACGCGGGGAAGTCACTCGTACAGGTGATCGACAACGGCAAAGGGATGAGCCCGACAGATGCACGCATGTCTTTTGAACGACATGCCACCTCCAAGATCCGTTCGATCGATGATCTCTTCTCGATCCGCACCATGGGCTTTCGGGGAGAGGCCCTGGCATCGATCGCCGCAGTCGCCCAGGTCGAACTGCGCACCCGCCGGGCCGATGACACCCTCGGCACCTTCATCGAGATCGAGAACAGCCGCGTGCGGCGTCAGGAAGCATGCGCCGCAGCGCCGGGCACCAGCATTGCGATGAAGAACCTTTTCTTCAACGTCCCCGCCCGGCGGAACTTTCTCAAATCGAATGCCGCTGAGATGAAACAGATCGTGGACGAATTCATCCACGTGTCGCTGGCCTTTCCGGACATCGCCTTCGAACTGAATGCAAATGGTCAGGAGATCTTTATGCTCCAGAAAGGGAACCTCAAGCAGCGGATCGTACAACTCTTCGGCAACGGGCATGCCGCCAAACTGGTGCCCGTGGGAGAACACACCGACTATCTCGACATCAAAGGCTTTGTGGGCAAGCCCGAGGCGGCCCGAAAATCCCGCGGCGATCAGTACTTTTTTGTGAACGGGCGGTTCATTCGCAGTGCCTATCTCAACCACGCCGTGATGAGCGCATTCCAGGGACTCATTCCGGAGCAGACCTTTCCGCTCTACGTGCTGTTCATAGACCTCGATCCCGCGCAGATCGATATCAACGTGCATCCCACCAAGCAGGAGATCAAATTCGAAGACGAGAAGGTGGTCTACGCTTTTGTGCAATCGGCTGTGCGCCACGCCCTCGCGCAGTTCAGCGTCACCCCGTCCCTTGATTTCGAACTCGACCCCGGTATCCAGCAACTGGGCGCTGTCAGCCGGCCCACCAGCGAGGAAGACCGTACTTCCGCCGGCAATGGCAGGCTTTTTCAGACCTTCACACAAAAACACGAGGCCTGGAAAGTAGAGCCCTCCGGCAACCTGTCGGGCTGGAAGGATTTCTATCGACCGCTGCCCGCCGCCGAAGCAGCATTCCATCCGGAGACCTCCGGTGCGGACGCTCCATCCGCGCAGGCATATTCTCAGGCCACACCCGCTCCCGCCGCACTCAGACTGCCCGATGAGATCACCCCGATGCAGGTGCAGCGATCATATATCGTCTTTGATACCCCGGAAGGCATGGTGGTGGTGCACCAGCAGCTGGCCCATGAACGGGTCATCTACGAACGACTCACCGCCGCCCTGGATGGCAAACCCCTGCCCGTTCAACGGCTGCTTTTCCCCGTATCCATCACCCTGCCACCCGCAGATGCCGCACTGATGCAGGAACTGATCCCGGAACTCAGGGTGCTGGGTTATCTGGTCGAGGCAGGTGGACAGGACAGTTTCCTGCTGCAGGGAACGCCTTCCGACCTCAAAGGCGGAGGTGATGGTGCCGAGATCGAAAACCTGCTGGAATCCTACAAGCATTTCAATCCGTCACTGACCTGCTCGCGCCGGGAGAAACTGGTCCGCTCCATGGCGGCCAGGCAGTGTATAAAGGCCGGCAGTCACCTCGCGGCCGAAGAGATGCGAAGGATCGTGGAGGAGCTGGCAACCTGCCGGCAGCCGACCCTGTCGGTCGGAGGGCTTCCCACCTATGTCAACTGGCGGTCAGACCGGCTTGATGCCATGTTCTTCAGATGAAATGACCGATCAGTAAAGCTTCATGATTTCCCGGAGGTAGGCCTCGAATTGCTTACGGATGTCTGCCGCTGATCCGCGATGGTTATTGACCAGCATCGAGAAGATCAGCCAGCGGCCACTGTCGGTGCGGACAAATCCGCTCAGGGCCACCACGCCGCTAAGTGTACCGGTCTTTGCATAGATCCTGCCGGTCAGATCCGGCCCATAGCTGCGCAGGGTACCCGTACCCGGGGTAGGAAAAATGCCCTGTACCCGGTCCAGACCAAAATCAGCACGCATCCTGTCGAGTACCCAGACAAAGTCCGCCGGAGTAAAAAGATTATAACGACTCAGACCGCTGCCGTCTGCCCAGCGCGGGCGGTGTGGCATGCCGGCGAAGGTGGTCTTCAACAGCTGATCCGTTGCCTCGCCCTCGCTGAAGCGGCCGGTGATCTTTCGGGCCGTCATCAGCAGCGTCTGCTCCGCGTAAAAGTTGTCGCTGCGCAACATCAGCGGGCGCAACATCGAGTCCAGCGGTCGGGAACGCACAACATAACGTTTACGGCTAACCGAAGATTCGGAAAAATCCTTCACCGGATATATGTCGCGGTGGAGCGTGTCGCGCAGCAGTTGAAGCGCAGCGCCTGAAACCCTTGTCACGAATGGCACTTCCAGCATCTCTCCGTCCCGCCTTCCTTCCGTAATGATATAGCGGTTCGCATCCCTTTCGCGATCAACGGAAAAGCGACCCCGCGGATCCGGCGCTGTGAAATCTACCGGCCAGTCAACTTCAGGTTCGCTGGTGATGAATATGTCCATCGTATCTCCCGGATGAGTGGGTTGTTCTTTTCGACCCACCGACTGTGTCCAGCGGATAACGTTTCCATAGACGGGCAATGGGCTGCGCTCCGCCATGTAATATGCGCTGTAATCATCCCAGCTCCAGCCACTGCCGAGCGGGGTGGTCTTCCACGCGTCGGTGACGAGGCGCAGTGGCTTATCAGTGGTTCGCAAGAAGTCCGCCACGCGGTGGCTTTTGTAATCCGTATGCAGCAGTGTGGGGTCGCCGGTGGGCCAAAGGTAGATGGCGGTATCAAGGTCCTGCCATTCGATCCCGTCCAGGGAATCACCGAGATGTTTCATGGCGGCATAGCAGGTGATGATCTTAGTATTGCTGGCCGGTACAAAAAAGCGGTCTGCCTGATGGCGGTACAGCCATTTGCCAGCTGCCGGATCGAAAAGCGCAATGCCGACATGCGCCTGTGCAAGGGTTGAATCCCGCAACAAGTGTTCTCGCGTGGCTTGCGCAGTGCGGCGCGGCAGGGTGCAGGAAGTCCATAGCAGGGCCGTCAGGATCAGGAAGGCTGATAGACGCATGTGATGATTGTTTAAGGGTTGGATGGCTCAACTTCTTTCCTGGGCCCGGATCCATCGTTCCGGGAGATCGTTCTGAGCTGCCTGGCGATAGTCGCCCTGCGAGCAGGGAATAAACTTTCCGTCGGGCATCTGCATCCACCAGCGGCCGGTGCGGCGGCTCTGAAGGAAGGTCGTCTCCACCTCGGCGAATGCGGTGTGATAGACGTTGTGGTCGTCGAGATCGGTCAGCGGTACTTCCAGCCGACCCTTGCGGAGTCCGTCCATGAAGTACCAGATCATCTGGGCAGCCTGCTGGGCGGAACGCTGGGCGGGATCGTCATCGACCACGATGCCGTAAATGCCGATGGTATCCATCCTGTCGCTCATACCTGCATACTGCATCAGCAGGCATGCCTCTTCACCGTTGAGTCCGTTCGGCAGACTGGAGGATCCGGGCGCCGCGGCATGCTGCATCGCCGCCATATCGAAGCTCAGCATGCTGGAGGCACGAAGCACGGGCTCCATCTCGTCCATCGCCTCGCGCATGTGTCCGATGCGAAAGCAGTCGAACCGAAGTTTATCCATCGTCTCGAGCATGTTCGGATGCACCAGATAGCTCTGAAAAGCGAGGTGGCTGTAGTTGCGTATGAAATTCGGCTCACCGGTGAGGATCTCCATCAGGAAATTCCGGCTGCGCATGGGAATGTCGATCGACAGGTCGATGTATGCGTCAACCACAACGGCCTCGATGATCTGTTTGCGGTGACGGTACACTTCGTACTGCGCGAGCGTGAGGTCATGGGACCCACCGATGATCACGGCGCGTGCGCCGGAGGCGGTGATTTCCGAGACCACGCTGCGCAGCGCCGCCATGGTATCTGCCGGTCCCTCACCCTGCCGGATGTTGCCGGCATCTGCGATGCGCAGCTGGCGATGCCACTGGTAGAGGGTGTACAGCGATCTTCTGACGGCGTCCGGGCCGGCATTGCTGAAATCTCCCTGCACATCGCCGCGGCGCTCGCCGCATCCCACCAGCACAATATCCGCCTCCCGGAAGGAGGGCAGCTCGCCTTCATTGGCTTCGATGTAAAGTCCCAACTGTCCGTCGCGGAACCGCTCCTTCATGAAGGCGGGACCCAGGTCGACCGGATCGAGGAAGTCACTGATTTGGAACAGATCGTCCATCGGATGCGAATTTGCGCAAACCTAATCCATTCGGACGGAAATCCCACCTTCAGCCGCTCAGGCGTCCGTCCGTTCCTTTGACGGATTTCATATCTTCGCAGGATGGACGCAATCTTGGCGCAGATCGAAGCCCACCGCGAGGAGATACGCACATTTGAGACCACGGACCCTGAACTGCTGGAGGCCTTCCGGATCAGGTTCCTGGGCACCCGGGGGATCGTAAAGGCCCTCATGGGTGAAATGAAGAACGTGCCGGCAGACCGCCGGCGTGACTTCGGGCAGGTGATGAACGCCTTCAAAGAGGCTGCCGAAGCCCGTCACGAGACCCTGAAAGAGGCGTTGTCGCAATCAGAGATCGGCCCCTCGGGACCCGATGCCACCCTGCCGGGCGATGCGCTGCCGACGGGCGGCCGACATCCGATCACGATCATGCGCAACCGCATCGTATCCATCTTCCGCCGTATGGGTTTTGCCGTAGCGGAAGGCCCGGAGATCGAAGACGACTGGCATAACTTCACGGCGCTGAATCTGGGTGAAGACCATCCCGCGCGTGACATGCAGGACACCTTCTACCTCTCACGCCGACCCGACATGCTATTGCGCACCC
>JAJTFQ010000103.1 GCA_021299955.1 Chitinophagaceae bacterium | reverse complement strand
GATGACCGTGACGCCTCCCTGAACGACATCGCCGATCTTTACATTCACGGGGGTACCTGCCGGCAGCAGGATATCGACCCGGCTCCCCAGCTTGATGAACCCGAACTCATCGTTCTGTTTGACCTGCTGACCGGCTGACAGATAGTTTACGATGCGACGTGCAAGGGCACCGGCGATCTGTTTGACCAGGATCGTGACCCGCTCATTGCGCAGCACGACACTGTGACGTTCGTTGTCCGTAGATGATTTCGGATCCCAGGCCACCAGGAACTTTCCGGGATGATACTTGCTGTAGAGCACTTCGCCGTCGATCGGATTGCGGTTGACGTGCACGTTGAGCGGGCTCATGAAGATGGATACCTGGAGCCTGCGGTCTTTGAAAATCCTGAAAAAGGAAACGATGAAGATGAAGAGTACGGCCGCCACGATCGTGATCAGCCAGGCCAACCAGGGAAGAATGTCTCCCAGAAAATGAAAAGCGGCAAATGACAGGGCGGTACTGAAGGCGAGTACGATGAGGATGCTGGGCGTTCCTTCCTTGTGTATTGTCATGCGGTAAAGGTAATATGTTTCAGGACTTCATCCTCAGGCAGGGAGGGCATTGCGGAGGAAACGGATGGCGTTTCCGTGCATCATGGCCCGGACATCCTCATCAGAGAAACCCCGCGCGCGCAGCAGTCCGGGAATCACCGAGATATCTGCGATCGTTTCGATATCCGACGGACATTGCTCACGGCCATAGCCTCCATCCAGGTCGGAGCCGATGCAAACATGCCGGCAGTTGCCCGCGATCGAACAGATGTGTACTACATGGTCCATCAGCCTGTCCAGCGTGCAACCTGTACCCTCGGGCGTTGATACGTTCTTCTGCCAACCCGGCACGATCATCCACGCATCCATGGCCGCGCCAATGATGGCATCCCGATCAATGAGTGCACGGATCATGTCGTCGCTGAACTGTCGGTTGTGATCCACAATGGACCGACAGTTGTTGTGACTGGCCCAGACCGGTCCATGATACAGATCCAGCGCCTGCCAGAAGGCGTCATCACAGAGGTGGGTCGCGTCCAGGATCATGTTCAGATGATCCATTCTGCGCAGTAGTTCCACGCCCGGTTCGCCCATCTGCCCGGTAGCGTTCGTTCCATGAGCATAACGCCCGGGGCCATAATGCCCTGGACCCACCGCGCGAAGTCCATAAGCGTAGGCCCGCTCCAGGAAGTCGGGTTGCACCATTGAGTCCGCACCCTCGAGACTGAGCACATATCCGATCGGGCCCGTCCACGGTGCATCCTCCTGTGGAACCCGCTCCAGCAATCTTTCCAGGGATGATCGGTCGCGGATCATCTCCAGCTCTCCGGCCTCCTCCATTGCGCGGTACCAGGCCAACTGACCCTGCGTCTGCGACCAGGCCTGTTCGGGTGAATGCCAGCCGGGCAGGCTGCTGCCCGGCGCCACATAACGCGCGATCTGCGTGGCAACCACCAGACCGATACCTCCGGCCCTCAGCGAGGGAAAGGAGACGGTGGCCCGGCCGCGCCCGGGTAGGTCCGACTTTCCGGCTTCACGCGCATTGATGTCCGCAACGGAAGATCGCAGATCGCGATTCCATTCCATGGCATTCATGGACAGGTCCAGATGAAGGTCGACAGTGAACACGTATGCTTATATTTATTTTTCTTCAAATACCGATCCGCCGATCCCGGGCTACGACCATCCATTCACCGGACAGCTTTCCGTTCACAACTGCCGGCAGTCTTTCGTACAATGCCACCGTAGGACACACGTGATAGGGAATGCCTATCAGCACGTCGCCCGGCCTGTACCCATGCCCCGCAGGCGCTTCTGCAACCAGATGCTCCTCACTCTGAGATACGGGCTTCAGGTCTGACGCCTCCGCGAATACTATCCTGCGGGAGATGTCATTCTCCGCGGCAACGGACTTGTGGCCGAGGTCGGTACAGACTCTGTTTTCGGTCGGGAGGGAAAGCACCCTCGTCACCAGCGCTACCGCGGGCTCGAATGGCTGCTCAGGACAGATCCCCGCGTAACAGGCATCCCAGAAGATGGAGGTACCGGGGCTGCATTCCACATCCTTGCGGGCAGCATGAATGGGGAAGGTCGGAGAACCTCCGACAATGACCATCGGACAAATACCGGTCGCTTCGGTTATACGTGACCGTAAGTCTTGTACAGCGGCGAATGACATATCACAGGCTGCCTTACGATCAAGGATGTCCGTATGACGGTGATGCCCGCCGACGGGATCTATCCCATCCGTCTGAAGACAGTGTTCCCACAGGCCTGTCACATCATCCTCCGGGCGGATGCCGCTCCTGTTCATCCCCAGGTTCAGATCGATGTACACCGGAACAGTCAATCCCGCTGCGCGGAAGACTTCGCCCATACCGGAGGCAGAAGCCGGATTGTCCGTCAGGCATGCATATCGTGTAGCCGTATACGTTCGTATGATCCTGGCCAGGCGCTCTGCCTTTGGTCCGTGTGGCTGGTAGGCCAGTACCACATCCGATGCTCCGCACCTTCCCAGGAGTTCAGCCTCCGCGATGGTGGCACATTTAAACTTGGAGATGCCGGCCTCCATCATCATCCGGATGCCTTCTGGGGTCTTGTGTGTCTTGATATGTGGACGAAGCCGGCTGACATCATCCACCATGTCCGTCATGCGTCTGATGTTAGCGGCGACGCGGTCGGGAAACACGACCAGACAGGGACTATCGAGCTGTGAGATGTCCTCAATATGATACCAGGGTTTCATGCCTCTTCCTCCCCGTGAAGTTCGAAAATGGCTTCGATCTCGACAGGCACACGGTCGGGCAGGGAACCCATGCCCACGGCGCTCCGGGTACCTACACCATGGTCATCGCCCCACACCTGGGCGAAAAGTTCACTGCAGCCGTTGATGACATGCGGATGACGCTCGAAGTCGGGCGTGGCGTTCACCATACCGAAGATCCTGATCACCCGGTGTACATCGATCTGAACCTGGGGATGAACAGGAGCGGCATCCGCCCGGAGGATGATGTGACAGGCCTGTGGGAACACTGTCTTCAGACGGATGGGATAGATCCCGTCGGCACGCAGCGGTACATGACCGGACACATGCAGGTGTTTCCCGTCGATCAGACAGGGTTTGTAGATGGCCCGCGGAGCGGGAATCACGGGCAGGGTTTCCTGCAGGGCAGCGAGGCTTTGTTCAGGGGTCATATGAAATGATTGATGTTGTAAATTGAACTGATCTTATCAATGTATCACAGCGTCGAGGGCCAATACGGCCAGAAGCCCGACCACCGCAACGATCGTTTCCATCAGGCTCCAGGATCGGATGGTATCCTTTACACTCAGATTGAAATACTCCTTGAACATCCAGAATCCGGAGTCATTCACGTGCGAGAACATGAGGCTGCCCGCACCAATGGAGAGTACCATTAGGTTGGGATCCGCACCGGTTGCGGGGATCACAGGGGCGATGATGCCTGCAGTGGTGAGTCCCGCCACAGTGGCCGATCCCATCGCCACGCGGATGATGGCGGCAATGAGCCAGCCCAGCACCAGTGGCGGCAGTGGCGCACCGTTCATCAGCCCGGCGATCTGTCCGCTGACTCCGCTGTCGGTGAAGACCTGTTTCAGGGCGCCGGCACCTGCTACGATGAGCAGTATCAGCGATACATCCTTCACCGCCTCTGCATAATGAGCCATGATGGTATCCATCTTCATACGACGATGAAGGCCCAGGGCCCATGTCGCATACACCAGCGAGATCATCATGACAACGGCGGGTTCCGACAAAAAAACGATCCACGAGGCAGTGGCGCCCTCAGGCTTCTGGAACATGGGCATCAATGTCGTGCCCGCCAGCAGCAGCACCGGAAGCAGGGATGCGAAAAAACAGGTAGCCGTCCCCGGTAGTTCGTGATCCGGAAGGGTGATGGATGTGAAGGTTTCTGGAGGTTTGCTCGAAATATGTCGCAGGGTACGGGCAAAGACGGGGCCTGCGAGGATGATGGCCGGTACGGACACGATGAAGCCATAAAGCAGGGTCCTGCCCATGTCAGCCCCGAACTGCCCCACCAGGGCGGTGGGAGAAGGATGCGGGGGCAGAAATCCATGGGTGACCGACAGGGCCGCCAGCATGGGCACTCCCAGCCACACGGCAGGCTTACCGAGTTGACGTACGATCGAAAAGATCAGAGGGACCAGCAATACGAAACCTACGTTGTAAAAGAGCGGAATCCCCACGATGAAGCCTGTAAGCATCAGGGCCCAATGGATATGACGCTCGCCAAATCGGCGGATCAGCACCTGGGAGATCCGCTGTGCGGCCCCGGACACTGCCACCATCTTGCCGATCATCGCACCCAGTACGATGACCACCACCAGCGAGCCGAGTGTATCTCCCAGTCCCTTCTGTACGGATCTTGTGACCGACTCCGGCGGAATGCCCAGGGCGACACCCGTGGCCAGGGCCACCAGCAGAAAGGCCAGAAAGGCATTGAGGCGTCCCCAGGTGATCAGCAACACCAGCGACAGAATGCAGAGAATGGTAACGGTCAGGGTCATACGTAGATATTTATAGCCGCCGGAAGCACGCGAACCCCATGGGACCGCACTGTCACCTCATGAACAAGATACAGAATATCCAGACAAATGGCACCGCCAGTAACAGGGAATCAAAACGATCCAGAAAACCTCCGTGCCCGGGCATGAAACTACCCGAATCCTTGACCCCGGCCAGTCGCTTCAGCTTGCTCTCCAGCAGATCGCCGAAGGTGCCTGCGACCGCACTGATGGAGGAAACGGCCAGCAATAATGTCGTATCCCCATGAAACAGCATACTGCCGCCGATGGTGACCATCAGGGTACTGAGGATGACGCCCCCGATCGTGCCCTCCCAGGTCTTCTTCGGAGAAATGGGCGACAGCGGGGTCTTCCCGATAAATGACCCCACCAGGTATGCCATGGTGTCATTGATCCAGATCGAAGATATAATGACTAACGGCAACGTATAACCGAAAATATGCCCCAGACCTGAAGCCATTGAACCTGCCGGCTCAGATGCGCCCCAGGCCGAACCGCTGCGCAGGTGCATCAGCATCATCATACTGCCTGAAATATACAGTGAACCCGCCAGCGAAATGATCAGGCTTCTGGCAGAGGGCAAATGCCCGCGGATGAGGTGTCCGACAACAGTAGGCAGCGCCCAAATGATCAGTGGCAGTAGGAGTCGCGCAGGTTCATTGATCCGGAATACTTCCAGGTCCAGCAGTTGGCCGGAAGCCGCGATCATTCCGATCCATCCGGTCACACTGATCCAGGTGAAATGGTCTTCTCCCACCACCGCATAGGCCGGATCGATGAGTGACATCAGCTTACGGTATTCATGCCAGCATCCGAAATGCACAATGGAAAACAGGATGAAGAACGACCATCCGTTCCACAGCAGACCGGTCAGCATGACAATCGCAAAGATCACGGCAGTCAATGCCCTGGTGCGGAAAACCTCCTTATTGAATGCCATCCGTATTCAGTTTTCAGTTTGTGGATCCAATGCATCCCGGATCAGATCCATGGCCCTGTCCGCCAGATCACAGGGAACATGTAACTCGATCTCTCCAAGAAAAATATATGTGGAGTCTTGTCGGTTCACCAGTGTGCAGGGAATCTCTCCAGACTCCAGCATCCCATGAAGGATTTCTGCCTGTAGCCTGTCGGTGGTCGTGTATACCCGGCACCAATCCGTCGTCATGCCAGCCATCTTTCCGCCCATGCCTTATCTTCCGGATCCATGCGGGCCTTTCTGACACTGTCTGCCAGGGTACGATATTTTACGAACAGGAGTATCACCGCCGCGATCGCCGGTATACCTATCCACAACGGAGCATCTGCTTCCATGGCTTGTTCCGGAGGCAGTCCGCGCAGGGTATATACGAAGATGATCGTCACCACTACGGCGTTGTTGAGAAAATGAGCAGCGATGGATGTCCACAGACTGCCGCTGTGCTGATAGAGCAGTCCCAGTACGATCCCCAGCACGACCCTGGGTATGAACCCGAAATAAGAGAAATGAACCGCACTGAAGACCAGGGCGGTGATGATGACCGATGTCCACAACCTGCCGGTCATACCGAAGATGATTCGCTGCATACCGCCCCGGAAGAAAGTCTCTTCAAAGATGGCAGGACCGAGGGCCATCACCAGCAACGAAAAGAGATAGTCACCCCAGCCATTCATCCGCGTCATGACCTTTACCTGACGTTCGTAGGCGTCCTCCATGCTTTGGAAAACAGCTTCCATGCCGGATGGAACGGGAATCATTTCATTGAGATCTGAGAGCATACCCACGACAGGAATGCTCAGCGCCATCAATGCCATCGCCATCAGCAGCACCCGTACATCTGCCAGTCGGTTGTAGCCGAGCCAGGAAAACGGACGACGATCGAGGATACGGGCCGTGGCCAGCGCAGGGAGGAAAAAGATGAAAAAGGTACTGGCCAGTTGCAGGATACGAATGGGGTTGACAAAAGCCTGATCGGTCAAACCTGTCTGCATGGAAGATGCCGGCTGTCCGGTGAGTAAGGGCCAGAGGGCCAGGGCGACACCTCCGCCCAACACGAATCCTGTCAGCAGCAGGCCCATAAGGATCAGAAATGCGGCCGAAAAAGTGACCCCCCCACGAGGTCCGGGTGCCTGGAGCATGATCGGATGGTTTACGCTAAAATTAAGACGACGCATCAACGTCGCCAACTTTGTATTTTTGCATCCTTCCCATGCCAAAGATCGGTAACATATCCCTGCCTGATTTCCCGCTGCTGCTCGCTCCCATGGAGGACGTAAGTGACCCGCCTTTTCGTGCCGTCTGCAAGACACATGGCGCAGACCTGATGTTTTCGGAATTCATCAGTTCCGAAGGCCTCATCCGCGATGCCATCAAAAGCCGGCAGAAGCTGGATATCTTCGAAGAAGAACGACCCGTAGGGATTCAGATCTTTGGAGGTGATGAGGAGGCCATGGCACTGAGCGCCCGGATCGTAGAAACTGTCAACCCCGACCTGCTCGACATCAACTTCGGTTGTCCGGTGAAAAAAGTGGTCAGCAAGGGTGCCGGTGCCGCCGTGCTGAAAGACATCGATCTCATGGTGCGGCTGACCCGTGCGGTCGTGCGCTCCACCTCCCTGCCTGTCACCATCAAAACAAGGCTCGGATGGGATCACGAAAACATAAACATCGTTGAAGTGGCCGAACGCATGCAGGACGTGGGCGTCCAGGCCATCTCCATACATGCGCGCACACGCAGCCAGCTTTACAAGGGCGATGCAGACTGGAGCTGGATCGCACGTGTAAAGGAAAATGCACGGTTAACCATCCCTGTTTTCGGCAATGGCGACATCGACTCCCCCGAAAAGGCTGTATTGTATCGTAATCGTTACGGAGTGGACGGCATCATGATCGGACGTGCCGCCATTGGGTACCCCTGGATCTTTCGCGAGATCAAGGCATATATGCAGGACGCAACCGTGCTGCCACCGGCCACGATCGAAGAACGAATTGAGGTCGTCACTGCACATCTGCGCGGCAGCGTCAGCTGGAAGGGACTGGTGCCGGGCATCAACGAAATGCGCAGGCATTACGCAAACTACCTGAAAGGACTCCCGAACATCAGGGAATACAGACAGAAACTGGTGACCGCACAAACGGTCGAAGGAGTGGAGGAAATTCTGGAAGACCTTCGGAGAAGATATGAAGGCTTCACGCCGGAACGGCGGGTGGCGGACATGGAAGGGATGTCCTGTGCCTGCGACTGAGCGCAGCGTGGTATGGAAATAAGAAAAGTTCTGGAATCAGGAGCCAGTGGGCTTTAGAGCATATTGAGCTGGGTGCGTATGAGCGCCTTGGTAGCCACCCACGCCTTGGCGTAGTTCGGAATGCGAATACGCTCTTCCATGATCCGATCAGGGCGGATACTGCGGATCTTGCGGAACAGGCTCAGGTAATATTTGTAGGCCAGGTACACTCCGAAACGCGCTTTGAGCGGCAGTCTGACGATGCCTTCGTAGGCGTGGTGAAA
Source organism: Chitinophagaceae bacterium (assembly GCA_021299955.1). Classification (GTDB taxonomy): domain Bacteria; phylum Bacteroidota; class Bacteroidia; order Chitinophagales; family Chitinophagaceae; genus Pollutibacter. The sequence goes on along the minus strand of JAJTFQ010000103.1, from coordinate 3,459 downwards.
ATCACGCTCGATATCCTCTTCTATTTCACGTTTCTTATCGTCTGTGAAGGCGCGGAAGTCTACACCAGGAAAATATACTCGCTCCAGATCCTGGTAATCGGCCCTAAGATCCCTGAGGAAATTGACCTTTTGAAAGGCCGCACCCAATGAGCGGGCATACGGCTTAAGTTTTTCGTACTCGCCGGCATCTCCGTCACAGAACACGTAAAGACACATCAACCCGACCACTTCGGCACTGCCATAGATATAAGTCTCGTAACCGGCACGGTCATAATCCCGTTTTTCCAGATCGAACTCCATGCTCCTGAAAAACGCCTCGATCAGTTCATGATCGATATTGTAGCGGTTGACGGTCAGCTGGAAGCTGTGCAGAATGGGGTTGAGGCTTATGCCCCGCTCGATCGATGCGTAGGTTTCGGCCTTGAATTCGCTCAGCAGCGAAGCCTTGTCGTGCTCGTGAAAGGTATCCACGATCTCGTCCGCGAAACGAACAAAGCCGTAAATATTGTAGATGGGCGTCCGGATTTCCGAATTCAACAGCCGGATCGCACTGCTGAACGACGTGCTGTAGCGCTCTGTGGTGAGCCTGCTGCATGCCTGGCTGACGTCATGGAAAATGCGGATCATAGCTCTGAATTGTATTGAAGGTAGTACAATGGTTTCAACACGCGTGATAAATCATGTTCAGGGCACTTGTTATTCCCTGTTCAGTGATAACCAATCACGCCTGAAAATGTTTGACAGCCTGCCCCGCCACAACCTCTCCACTGATCAGGCTGGGAGGTACACCCGGACCCGGCACCGTCAACTGCCCGGTGTAGAAAAGGTTCTTCACCTTTGAACTCCGGCACGATGGTTTCAGATGTGCCGTCTGCAGCAGGGTGTTCGCCAGTCCGTAAGCATTTCCCTTGAAGGCATTGTAGTCCTCAATGAAATCCCGGTGACAGTATGATCGCTTGTATCGGATATGTTTTCTGATATCAGTACCGGTATGCTGCATGAGGCGGTCCGCCATCATGTCGAAGTACTTTTCACGCACGTCCTCCGTATCCCCATCGAGGCCCGCCGCCAGCGGGATCAGGAAAAACAGGTTCTCACATCCTTCCGGGGCAACCGACTGATCTGTCACACTCGAAGCACATAAGTAGAACAGGGGCTTTTCCGGCCACTGTTTCGCGATATAGATATCACGCGCATGCGGATCGAATGGTACATCGAAAAAGAGCATATGGTGGGGTATATCCGGGATCCTGGTATCCAGTCCCACATAATACAACAGAGAACCCGGTGCCATGACCCGACGGTCCCACCACCGTTCTGAATGACTCCGGTATTCGGCAGGGAGGAGATGCTGTTCGACATGATGATAATCGGCGCCGCCAATGATCACATCGGCTTCAAAACGTTGACCATCATCAGTCACCACACAACGAGCCACCCCCGATTCCACTTCGATATTTTTCACATTTTGGCCAAAATGGAATGTTACGCCCAATTCGGTTGCGAGCCGGTGCATGCCCTCCACGATCGAATACATACCGCCCTTCGGATACCAGGTACCGAGCTTGATATCGGCGTAGTTCATGAGGCTGTAGAGAGCCGGCGTATCCTGTGGCCGCGCACCCAGGAATATGACCGGGAACTCCATGAGCTGCCGGATCTTGGGGTGTTTAAAATATTTTCCGACATGACGCTTGATCGAATTGAATACGTCCAGCCGGAAGATGCCCCGGATCAATTCGGGGTCTATGAGTTCTCCGAGCGACTGCCCGGGTTTGAATACAAGTTTGTTGATACCCACCCGGTATTTGTATTCCGCTTCCCGCATGAAATCATCCAGACGGGCAGCGGCTCCGGGTTCCAGGCTTTCGAGCAGCTCGCATAACTCCTCGTAAGAGGCCGGAATATCCATCGGACCATCGTTCCAGTATATCCTGTATGAAGGATCCAGCCGGATAAGTTCATAGTAATCGGATACTTTGCGACCGAACTGCGCGAAATAGCGCTCGAATACATCGGGCATCCAGTACCAGGAGGGGCCCATGTCGAAGGTGAATCCATCTGAACTGAACTGACGGGCCCTTCCTCCGGGGATGTCATGCTTCTCCAGGACCTGAACCTGCCAGCCCTCGCGTGCCATGAAAGAGGCGGCCGACATGCCTGCAAAGCCGCTTCCTATGACAATGGCTTTTTTTGACAATGGAAATAATTGAGAAATGATAGGTAGACGCCGGATCGCTATACGGACATCACTCAGAACCGGCTGATCTGTTCCTTCAGCAGTCTGCGGGCAAAGTGGATACGGCTCTTGATCGTACCGAGCGGCTCTCCAAGCGCATCAGCGATCTCATGATATTTGTACCCCTCGAAATAGAGCATGAATGGCTGCTTGAAGATCTCCGGGAGGTTGTGCACCGCCGCACGGATGTCCTTTAGCCGAAGATTGCTCTCGGCGCCATTATCGATCGTGGACTGATTGTAATTGATCAGGAAGTCGTTCGGCGTGCTGTCGAAGATCGTATTCTGCTTCGCCTTGCGACGGTAATTGTTGATGAAGATATTGCGCATGATCGTATAGAGCCAGGCCTTGATATTGGTACCTACGCTATACTTGTCATGATTGGCCAATGCCCGGAACATCGTCTCCTGAAGGAGATCCTTCGCCGATTCCTGATCCTTGGTGAGCGTAACGGCAAAAGGCTTCAGGAACTCGGTGTTCTGAAGCAGCAGCTGGTTGAACTCTTTAGTGGACATGCCTTTTGTTTATTTTTTACATTTTAAAACTAAACAAAATCCGGCTAACTAGATCAATTTTTGTTTAATTATTTTGTTAAAATGTAAAACAGAGCGATCGGGCATAGGTTTCCCGCTGACGATCAGGACCTAATAGGGGATTCAGGCCAGGGAGCCGATAAACTCTGTGACCTCCTGGAGGGAGCGCTTGAAATGGATGCCGGTGGGGATCTTCTTCTCGTAGGTGTGGGCCAGTCGACCCGAGATGAGGAAGGGGACATTATCGAACTTTCGGACCGCATTATTGATGAAGCGGTCGAAGTTGAACCCGTGGGATACCGAGGTGAGATGGGTGAACAGGAAGTCGGGTTTCAGCTCCCTGATCACATACTGAACATCATCGATGGGAACATTGGCGCCCAGGTAAAGGACCCTGACGCCACGTGTCTTGAGCAGATAGTATACGAAGAGTAGTCCAAGTTCGTGGTATTCGCCTTCAGGCAGAAACAACAGGCCGGTCTTCTCCAGACTGAGGAGGGACTTAGCGGAGTCGATGGCAACGATCATCTTTTGGCGGATGATGTTTGACATCAGGTGCTCCTGGGCGGGGATGATGTGCCCGGTCATCCAGAGGACACCGATCCGTTCCATGAAGGGGAAGATGATCTGGTTGATCGTCTTTTCGATGCCCCGGTGCTTGATGTAGTCCGACAAGCTGGCTTCGAA